>SKUV01000049.1 GCA_007129775.1 Paracoccaceae bacterium
CGCCAAGCGCCGGCGCAGCTATCGCGACCCCGAACACCTGCCGCCCGTCACGATCCTGTCGGTCAGCGGCCCCGATGGCGACGGCGACGTGTTCGCCCGTCCGCTGGAATGGCGCGGCGAGGGGGCTATGCCGCGCATCCTCGTGATCCCCCGCCAGAGCGACCCGGCGCTGGGCGCGGGCGACCGGATTCTGGCGAAACTGAACCGCGTGCAGGGCGACGGGCACGAATACGAGGCGCGGCTGATCCGCAAGATCGGCACCAACCCGCAACGCCTGCTGGGTATCTTCCGCAAGGGCACCGAGGGCGGGCGCATCGTGCCCATTGACAAGGGCGCCGATCGCGAATGGATGGTGCCCGCCGGTGCCATGCTCGACGCACGCGACGGCGAACTGGTCGAGGCCGAGCGGATGGGCGCGGGCCCCCGGATGGGGCTGCCCCGGGCCCGCGTGCTCGACCGTCTGGGCGATCCGTCGGCGCCGCGGGCGGTGTCGCTCATCGCGATCCACCAGCACGGCATTCCCGATGCCTTTTCCGACGACGCGATCGCCGAGGCCGACGCTGCGGCCGATATCGGGCCCGAGGGCCGCGAGGACCTGCGCGAGATGCCCTTCGTTACCATCGATCCGTCAGATGCGCGCGACCATGACGATGCGGTCTATGCCCAGCCCGACGAAAGCGCCGACAATCCCGGCGGCCATGTGGTCTGGGTGGCCATCGCCGATGTGGCCGCCTATGTGCGCGCGGGCAGCGCGCTGGATCGCGACGCGCGCGAGCGGGGCAATTCCACCTATTTCCCCGACCGGGTGGTGCCGATGCTGCCCGACCGGCTGTCGGGGGAGTTGTGTTCGCTGCACGAGGGCGTGGATCGTCCGGTCATCGCCGTGCGCATGGTGCTGGACAAGGACGGCCGCAAGATCGCCCACCGCTTCACCCGCGGGGTGATCCGCTCGGCCGCGTCGCTCGCCTACGAGGCGGTGCAGGCGGCGGTGGATGGCGACGAGACGGCGATTGATCCGCAGCTGTTCGCCGATGTGATCGCGCCGCTTCATGCCGCGTGGCAGGCCGCGATGCGCGCGCGCGCGGCGCGCGAACCGCTGGACATCGACCTGCCGGAGCGGCGGATCGTGCTGTCGGATGATGGCCGCGTGACCTCGGTCGCCTTCAAGGAGCGGCTGGACGCGCATCGGGTGATCGAGGAATTCATGATCCTCGCCAATGTCGCGGCCGCCGAGGAATTGATCGAGCATAAATCGCCGGTCCTCTTTCGCGTGCACGAAGAGCCCAGCCCCGAAAAGCTAGACGCTCTGCGCGAGGTCGCTGTCGCCTCGGGCATGACGCTTGCCAAGGGGCAGGTTCTGCGGACAAGCCACCTCAACCGCCTTCTCGCGCAGGCCGAGGGCAGCGAGTTCGACGAGTTGATCAACATGTCCACGCTGCGGGCCATGACACAGGCCTATTACAGCCCGCAGAGTTTCGGCCATTTTGGCCTCGCGCTGCGGAATTACGCGCATTTCACGTCGCCAATCCGGCGCTATGCAGATCTGGTGGTGCACCGCGCGCTGATCTCGGCCCATCGCTGGGGCAAGGACGGGCTCACGCCGGCCGAGGTGGATCGGCTGCAGGCGACGGCGCAGCATGTCTCCGAGACCGAGCGGAGGTCGATGACGGCGGAGCGCGACACCACCGACCGTTATCTGGCCGCATGGCTGTCCGAGCGTGTGGGCAGCGAATTCGCCGGCCGCGTGTCGGGGATCACGCGCTTCGGGTTGTTCGTAAAGCTCGACGAGACCGGCGCCGACGGCTTGGTGCCGATCCGGTCGCTGGGGGCGGAGTATTTCCATTTCGACGCCGATGCCCAAACCCTGATGGGCGATCAGTCCGGCCTGACCATTGGGCTGGGCGCGCGGGTTCTGGTGCGGCTGGCCGAGGCCGTCCCGGTGACGGGCGGGGTGATGCTGGAATTGCTGGAGCTTGACGGCAATCCGCTGCCACGCGGCGCGCAGAACGGCGGCCGCGGCAAGAAAGGCCACGGCCGCGGCGGGCGCAAACCGGGACCGGCGCGCCGCAAGGCCGAAAAGGTCGCGCGCAAGGTGTCGCGCCGGCGGGGATAACGTGCGCCCGCGGCCCGGTCGCTCAGGCGGCGCTGGCGCGGGCGGCCTCGGGCGCGCGCAGAAACACCATGCGGTCGCCTTCGGACAGCTCCGCGTCAGAGCTGTAGCCGCCGGTGTCGAAGCCGCGCAGGTCGGCCGGATCGGTCAGCCGGTGCTCCATCACGAAGCGCGCCATCGCGCCGCGTGCCTTCTTGGCGTGGAAGCTGACAATCCGCGGCGCGCCGCCGTCGCGCTCTTCCATGAAGACCGGGGTGATCACCCGCAGCTTCAGCGCCTTCGGGGCGACGGCGCCGAAATATTCCTGCGAGGCGCAGTTGATCAGCACATCGGTCCCTGCCTCTGCCGCGGTGGCGTTCAGTGCCTTGGCCAGCCGCGGCCCCCAGTAGTCGTACAGCGATGCGCCGCGGCGATTGGCGAGCTTCGATCCCATCTCCAGCCGGTAGGGCTGGATCGGGTCAAGTGGCCGCAGAAGGCCATAAAGCCCGGAAAGGATGCGCAAATGGGCCTCCGCCCAGCGCAGCGCATCATGCGACAGGCTGCGCGCTTCCAGCCCGGCATAGGTGTCACCGTCAAAGGCCATGGCGGCCGGGCGGGTGACCTCGGGTGCGGGATCGCGCTGAAATGCCGCGAAACGTTCGTGGTTCAACCGCGCAAGGGCCGGGCTTATGGACATCAGCGCGGACAGATCGCTTTCGGACAACTTGCGCGCCCGCCCCGCCAGATAGGCCGCATCCGCCGCGAAATCCGGGGCACCGCGGGCCGGCACCGGGGCCTCCGACCAGTCGAGCCGTTTGGCGGGGGAAATCACGACAAGCATAGGCGGGCCTCCGAAATGGTTTGCTGCGTCGAAACCTAACCGAACCGGCGCGCGTGTCCAGAACCCGGTTGCCCTTTGGCGCGCGCGGCCTTACCTCTGGCGCCACGTTGGCCGAAAGGAACCGTCGCCATGATGTCGCTTCTGCAAATCCTGCTTCTGATCATTCAGGTCGCGTGGTTTCTGGTCATCGTTCACATCATCCTGAGCTGGTTGATCAACTTCCAGGTCATCAACCTGCGCCAGCCCATCGTCGCCTCGATCTGGGACGGGCTGAACCGCCTGCTGGAACCGGTCTACAGCCGGATTCGACGGTTTCTGCCCGATCTTGGGGGGATCGATCTGGCGCCCTTGGTGTTTCTGGTAGGGCTCTATGCGCTGGAAATCATCATCCGTAACAACGCCGCGGCGCTGGTGCGCGGGTTCTAGGCCGTGAGGCCCGCGCCGGCCACCGCACCGGAGCCGCATGATCTGCTTGCCCGGGTCTTCGGTTTCTCCGGTTTCCGCCCGGGACAGGAAGAGATCGTGCAGGCGGTGCTGGCGGGGCGCGACACGCTGGCGATCATGCCCACCGGCGGTGGCAAGTCGTTGTGCTTTCAATTGCCGGCGCTGTGCCGGCCCGGGTTGACGCTGGTGATCTCGCCGCTGATCGCGCTGATGCGCGATCAGGTGCGCGCGTTGCAGGAACTGGGGGTGGCTGCCGGCGCGCTGACCTCGGGCAATACCGAGGCCGAAACGGCCGAGGTTTTCGCAGCGCTCGATTCCGGGCGGCTCAAGCTGCTCTACATGGCGCCCGAACGGATATCGGCCGGCACAGCCAGCCTCTTGCGCCGGGCGGCCTGCGGCCTGATCGCGGTGGACGAGGCCCATTGCGTCAGCCAGTGGGGCCATGATTTCCGCCCCGATTATCTGCGCATCGGAGAATTGCGCCGGGCGCTGGGCGTGCCGCTTGCGGCCTTCACCGCCACCGCCGATGCCGAAACGCGTGCCGAGATCGTGACGCGGCTTTTCGGCGATGCGCCCCCCGAGACCTTTCTGCGCGGCTTCGACAGGCCCAATATCCACCTTGCCTTCGCGGTCAAGAACCGCCCGCGCGCCCAGATCGAGGCCTTCGCCGGGGCGCGGCGCGGCCAGTCCGGTATTGTCTATTGCGCCACCCGCGCAAAGACCGAAACACTGGCCCGTGCCCTGTGCGAGGCTGGCCACCGCGCCGTTGCCTATCACGGCGGCATGGACCCGGCCGAGCGGCGGGTGGTCGAGGGGCAGTTCCAGCAGCAGGACGGTCTGATCGTCGTCGCCACCATCGCTTTCGGCATGGGGGTGGACAAGCCCGATATAAGGTGGGTCGCCCATGCCGATCTGCCCAAATCGATCGAGGGCTATTATCAGGAAATCGGCCGCGCGGGCCGCGATGGCGCGCCGGCCGATACGCTCACCCTCTACGGCCCCGACGATATCCGCCTGCGCCGCGCACAGATCGACGAGGGCCTTGCCCCGCCCGAACGCAAGGAGGCCGATCACGGCCGACTGAACGCCCTTCTGGGACTGGCAGAGGCCACAGGTTGCCGCCGGCAAATGCTGCTGGGCTATTTCGGCGAGGAGGCCGGGCCGTGCGGGCATTGCGATCTCTGCGACCGGCCGGCGCGGCTCTTTGATGGGACGACGGCGGTGCGCAAGGCGCTGTCGGCGGCGCTGCGCACGGGCGAGAGTTTCGGCGCCGGGCATCTGATCGACATTCTGACCGGCAATGCCACCGACAAGGTGCGCCAGCGCGGGCATGACCGGCTACCCACCTTCGCCGTGGGCAAGGAAATGTCGCGCAATGCATGGTCGGCGGTCTTTCGGCAGATGATGGGGCATGACCTGATCCGCCCCGATGCCGCGCGTCACGGTGCGCTGCGCATGACCGAGGCGGCGCGCCCGATCCTGCGTGGCGAGGCCGCGATCACCCTGCGTGAGGATACGGTGGACGCGGCGCGTGCCACGACCCGGGCCGAGGCCCGCGCGCTGGTGTCGGACGAGGATGCGCCGCTTTTGTCCGCGCTCAAGGCCAGGCGCCGGGCGCTGGCGGAGGCTGCAGGCGTGCCGGCCTATGTGATCTTCACCGACCGCACGCTGATCGAGATGGCCGAGCGGCGGCCCGCCACGCTCGATGAGATGGCAGGGATCAGCGGGGTGGGGGCGACCAAGCTCGACCGCTATGGCGCGATCTTCCTGGAGGCGATCACGGGGGCCGAACCTGCGCCGATGCACCCTGCGCGGCGCCGCCTTGCCGGGCGCAGCGCGGCCGATCTGCACGACCGTCTGGCCGAGGCGCATCTGCGGTTGATGCGCGGGGCCGACGGGACCGGCAAGATGCAAAGCCTGTCGGCCGGCCAGATCGCCAAGGTGGCAGAGCAGCGCCCCGCCGACATGGCCGCGATGGAGCGTCTGCTGGGCCCGACCCGGGCAGAGCGTTTCGGACCGGCTTTTCTGGAGATCTTGCAGAACATCTGAGGCGCAGAGGCGTCTCGCCCGCGCAGGCACAGGAGGCGGCGGCCGTGACGATCTACAACCTCGGCTCGATCAATGTTGATCATGTCTACCGCTTGGCGCATCTGCCCGGCCCGGGCGAAACGCTTGCCGCGTCGGAATATGCCGCCGGGCTGGGCGGGAAGGGCGCGAACCAGTCAGTCGCGGCCGCACTTGCGGGCGCGCGGGTGGTCCATCTGGGCGCGGTCGGCCCCGGCGCCGAAAGCGTGCTGGCCGACATGAAGGCCCGCGGCGTCGAGACGGGCCATGTGGCGCAGGTGCCGGCCGCCACGGGCCATGCCGTCGTTCTGGTTGATGCCGCGGGCGAGAACAGCATCGTCATCCACCCCGGCGCGAATGTCATGCAATCGCCCGCGGGTATTGCCGCGTCGCTGGAGGCTGCGCGGCCGGGCGACATCCTGCTGTTGCAGAACGAGACATCGCATCAGCAGGAGGCTGCGGAACTGGCGCGGCAGCGGGACCTTCGGGTGATCTATTCGGCGGCGCCTTTCGATTTGGCGGCGGTGCGGGCGGTGCTGCCGCTGGTGTCGGTCCTGATCGTCAATGCGGTGGAGGCGGCGCAGCTGGAGGCGGCGCTGGGCCTGAGCATCGATGCGTTGCCGGTGCCGGTGGTGGTGGTCACGCGGGGGCCCGACGGTGCGGAATGGCGTGCGCGGGGCGCGCCGCCGCTGGTCGTGCCTGCCTTTCCGGCCGATCCGGTCGATACCACTGGCGCGGGGGATTGCTTTGCCGGAAACCTCGCGGCGGCGCTGGATGCCGGGCTGGGCGCGCCCGAGGCGATGCGTCGTGCCGCTGCGGCGGCGGCCATTCAGGTGACCCGCCACGGCGCAAGCTCGGCCATGCCGTCGCGGGCCGAGGTTCTGGCGTTGCTGGGCTGAGCGACAAGCCGCCCGGGCCCGGGCGGCGCGGCTGTTGGGGCGATCCCGGTCAGGCGTTCGTGCAATAGGCGCAGGCGGCGCTGTCGTAATCTGCGCTGACCTGTGCCGGTTCGGATGTGATGTCGCGCAGCCCGTGGCCCAGAACGATGAACAGGGCCAGTGCGGCGATCTTCAGGTTCTGGGAAGAAGGTCTCATGCGACTACTCCGCTCACGTGCTTTTCATGCACCGTGCGGGCGCGTGCCGGTGTTCGCAAGTCACGGGCCGGTGAGATCACGGCCGATTGAAAAGTGTTTCAGGAGGCCTGTGCGGCGCGGTCGTTGCCGGTGTCGCCCTTTGCAGGCAGTGCCGCGCGGCGCGCGGATTTGCGCTGTTTTTCCGTGTCGCTCTTCAACTGGCCGCAGGCGGCCATGATATCCTCGCCCCGGGGGGTGCGGATCGGGCTTGCGTAGCCGGCCTTGTGGATGATGTCGGCGAAGGCCTCGATCCGGCCCCAGTCCGACCGTTCGTAGGGGGCGCCGGGCCATTCGTTGAAGGGAATGAGGTTGATCTTGGCGGGGATGCCCGCGATCAGCCGGACCAGCCGCCGGGCATCCTCGTCGCTGTCGTTGACGCCTTTGAGCATCACGTATTCAAAGGTGATGCGTTCGGAGTTCGACAGCCGCGGGTACTCGCGCAGTGCTGTCAGCAGGGTGGCGATGTTCCATTTGCGATTGATCGGCACCAGCCGGTCGCGCACCGCGTCGGTGGTGGCGTGGAAGGACACCGCCAGCAGGCATCCGATTTCCTCGGCGGTGCGCGCGATTTCGGGCACCACGCCAGAGGTGGATAGCGTGATCCGCCGGCGCGAGAGCGAGATGCCTTCGTGATCCATCACGATCCGCATCGCGTCGCGCACGGCCTCGAAATTGTAAAGCGGCTCGCCCATGCCCATCAGCACGATGTTGGAAACCAGACGCCCCTCGGGGCGGGGCTGGCCGGGCTCGGGCCATTCGCCCAGATCGTCGCGCGCGACCATCAGTTGCCCGACGATTTCACCCGCCGTCAGGTTGCGCACGAGGCGTTGGGTGCCGGTGTGGCAGAACGAACAGGTCAGCGTGCAGCCAACCTGACTGGAGATGCAGAGCGTGCCGCGATCCTCTTCGGGGATATACACGGTCTCCACCTCGTGCCCGCCGGCGATCCGCAGCAGATACTTGCGCGTCCCGTCGAGCGAGACCTCGCGGCGGATCACCTCGGGCACGGCGATCACGAAATGCCGGGCCAGATGGGCGCGGTAATCCTTGGCGAGGTTGGTCATGGCGGCGAAATCGCGCAGTCCTCGGGTGTAGATCCATTGCCAGATCTGGCCCACGCGCATCTTGGCCTGCCTTTCGGGCGTGCCGGTGGCGATCAGGGCGGCCTGCATCTCGGGCCGCGTCAGGCCGACCAGATTGGTCCGCTCTTCCGGCGGCAGCTTGCGCGGGAGGGTCAGCGCGTCTTGCGTGATCGGTGCGGATGCGGTCATGGCGGGCTCCGGGCAGGCGGTGACGGCGAAGGAAGACTTGGCTGCCAGATAGAACCTCTTGGCCCATTGAACAACCGCCTTCGCCGCGAGCTTTGCCGCCGGCCTCGTCGCGGGGCCGGGGTCTGAGGTGGCAAATCGGGCATTGGCGGTGCTCAAGGCCGGTGCGCTCGCTGCGATGTACTGGCCGGTTCGCCATGCCGGATGGCGCCGTCGGGGGCTGCCGCCCTGCGCGGCTGCGCGCGCGTCAGCCCGACGCCGATACTTCCGGCGTGGCCACTTCGGCCCCGCCCACGCAGGCCGCGACCCCGGTTGTGGCGGGAAAACTGGTCGGCAGGCCGTGCGCGGCGCGCAGCCCCAGAAAGGCGATCGACTGGGCGGCCAGAACGTCGCCCGGCAGCCCGGCATCCTCGGCCCGGATCACCGGGCAGGGCAGGGCGCGGGCAAGGCGCGTCAAAGTGCCGGCATCGGCCCGGCCCGGGCCGGTCACGATCAGCCGCTCGGGCGGCACCGGCAGCAGCGTCAGCCCGCGCAGCACCGTCTCCGCCACCAGCGCGCGCAGGGTGGCGGCGGCATCGGCGGGGTGCAGGCGGGCCAAATCGGGGCCGAGCATGGCGAAATCGCCTTCGCCAAGCCATTTCGGCGGCAGCCGCGCCAGATGCGGCGCCTGCAGCGCAGCGTCCAGCACCTTGCGGCGCAGCTTGCCCTGCCGCCCTTTGGCGCGGCGCGGTGCGGATGCAAGCGCGTCCAGCAGCCCCAGGCCCGGTCCGGCCTCGAAGGCGCAAAGCGCGCCGTCGTGCCCGGGCGCCCCGGCTTCGGGTGCGGCCTGCGACAGCAGCGCCCGCTGCGCCCCCAGATCGAGCAGCGTGAGCCGCCCGAGCCCCAGATACGTCGCCAGCGCGTGGTGAAAGACCGGCGACAGCGGCCGCCCCGCCCCGCCCAGCCGCAGATCGGCCTCGCGCAGGGTGTGGACGACCGGCAACCCCGTCACCTCGGCGAGGATGGCCGGGTCAATCCCCGGAGGCGCGGCCTCCACCACCAGAAGCTCGGGCACAGCGTCGAGCGCGGCCAGCAAGGTGGCGGCTGTGGTCTCCAGATATTCGCGCGCGGCCGGGACGGGCCCGGCCAGCACCGCGCGCGCCGTGTTGTCCCAGCGGTGCAGGCGACCGGGCCCGAGCCCGTGCAGCCGGTCCGGCGCGGCCCGCACCGAGGCCACCGCCATGCCCGCCCCGTCGGCGGTGATCCCGGCCACCTGCAGTAGCGCATCCCGGTCCGGCTGTGCCATGCCCTTCCCCTTGTCTCGCGGCCCCGCTATAGACGGCGGCGCGATGCGGACGCGCCGCATTCCTTGCGCAGAATGGACCAGACCGGCATGACCTACCATCCGAAATCGGACTTCCTGAACGTGATGATCGCGCGCGGCTATCTGGCCGATTGCACCGATCTTCAGGGACTGGACGAGGCGCTGATCCGGGGGGTCTTGCCGGCCTATATCGGCTATGATGCCACGGCGAAATCGCTGCACGTCGGGCATCTGCTGAACATCATGATGCTGCGCTGGCTGCAGAAGACCGGGCACAAGCCGATCACGCTGATGGGCGGGGGCACGACGAAGGTGGGCGATCCGTCCTTCCGCTCGGAAGAGCGCCCGCTGCTCGACGCCGCCGCCATCGACGCCAATATAGCCGGGATGCAGAGCGTTTTCGCGAAATACCTGCGCTATGACGACACCGCCTCCGGGGCGATCATGCTCAACAATGCCGAATGGCTGGATGGGCTGAACTACCTCGATTTCCTGCGCGACATCGGGCGCCATTTCAGTGTGAACCGCATGCTGAGCTTCGAAAGCGTGAAGTCGCGGCTGGACCGCGAGCAATCTCTTTCCTTCCTCGAATTCAACTATATGATCCTGCAAGCCTATGACTTTGTGGAGCTTTATCGCCGCTATGGCTGCCTCTTGCAGATGGGCGGGTCGGATCAATGGGGCAATATCGTCAACGGGATCGACCTTGCGCGCCGGGTGGCGGAGGCCGAGATTTACGGGCTGACCTCGCCGCTGCTGACCACCTCGGACGGGCGCAAGATGGGCAAATCGGCGGGCGGCGCGGTCTGGCTGAATGCCGAGATGCTGAGCCCCTATGAATTCTGGCAGTTCTGGCGCAACACCACCGACGCCGATGTGGGGCGGTTCCTGCGGCTCTATACCGAATTGCCGGTGGAGGAATGCGACCGGCTTGGCGCGCTCGGAGGGGCCGAGATCAACGCGGCCAAGGTGATACTGGCCAATGAGGTCACGACGCTGTGCCACGGGCCCGAGGCCGCGGCGGCGGCCGAGGCGACTGCGCGCGAGGTCTTCGAAAAGGGCGGCGTCGGAGATGATCTGCCCACCCTTGCGCTAAGCGCGGCCGAGGCGGCCGAAGGGGTGAGCCTTGCGCAGCTTTTTGTGCGCACGGGGCTGGCCCGGTCGGGCAAGGAGGCCAAGCGGTTGATCGCCGAGGGCGGCGCGCGCGTCAATGACGAGGCCGCGGAGGATGCCGGGCGGATGATCACCGGGGCCGATCTGGCGGCGCCGCTGAAACTGACCGCCGGGCGCAAGCGCCACGCGCTGGTGACGCTGGCCGAGGGCTGACGCCCGCCGCGCGCAACCGCGCAGGCCACACACCCGGACCTCACCGGGGGGCGCGAGCCTAGCCCAGTTGTCCCAGAACCCGCGAAAGGTCGCCATAACCGGTCAGGCGCCGGCGATATCCCAGCCCCAGACGGGCGGCATGGGCCCGGGCCAGCGCATCGAGCGCGGGGTCGTCGGTCTGGGCCTGATAGACCAGTGTCTCATACTGGCCGAAATAGGCTTCGCGTAGCTCCGGGTAACGGTCCAGCCCGAGCGGTCGCCAGACGAAGGCATCGAATTGCCGCACCAGAAAATCCGTCAGGTAGAAACAGCGCATCTCGTCCTCGCCGCGCGCGGCGAAGGCTTCCACTCCTTCGAGGAAGGCATAGCAATGGGGGCCGGGCACCATCTCGACCCCGAGCGCATCGCAGCGGGCGCGCAGCGCGCCACCGGTGCCGCAATCGGCATAGACCACGAAAACGCCGTCATAGGCCGCGCGATGGGTGCGCACGGCCTCTTCCACAGCATCGGGGATGCGTTCGGGGCGGTTGTGCAGGATTGCGGGAAGACACAGCAGGTCCAGATGGTCCCAGCCGTTGGCGCGCTTGAGATCAAGGATTTCCCGCGCCAGCGCGCCGCAGGCCAGAAGCAGCACCCGGCCCCGCCCCTCGGGCGCCAGCCCGACCTCGGTCAACTGGTTGTCGGGGGGCGGATCAGCGGTGCCGGTCATGTTGACGCCGGCGCCACCACCAAAGCGCCAGCACCGCCGCCAGCGCCACGATCGAGGTGGCCGAGACCCCGGCTTCGTCGAGCCGCGGCCCGAAGGCGCTGGCGAGCGCGATGGTCAGCGCCGCCGCCGCCAGTGCGGCCCCGAGGATAAGCAGATAACGGCGGTGCGGCATGGCAGGCCCTCCGGGCCGGGCCGTCGAGTGCGGCGGTAATCATCAGCCCGCGGCGGCAGCCCTCTGGTTGTGCTTGCGCGCGATGAACTCTTTGGCGGTCTCCACCGCCACAGCGGCATCGCGGCAATAGGCATCGGCGCCGATGGCGCGGCCGAATTCCTCGTTCAGCGGCGCGCCGCCCACGAGCACGATGTAATCGTCGCGGATGCCCTGTTCCACCATCGTGTCGATCACGACCTTCATGTAGGGCATGGTGGTGGTCAGCAGTGCCGACATGCCGATGATATCGGCCTCTTCGCGTTGGGCGGTCTCGATGTAGTTTTCGACCGGGTTGTTGATACCCAGATCGACGATCTCGAAGCCCGCGCCTTCCATCATCATTCCGACGAGGTTCTTGCCGATGTCGTGGATATCGCCCTTGACCGTGCCGATCACCATCTTGCCCTGACGGGGCGCGCCGGTTTCCACCAGAAGCGGCTTGAGGATCGCCATGCCCGCCTTCATGGCATTGGCGGCAAGCAAAACCTCGGGCACGAACAGGATGCCGTCGCGAAAATCGTTGCCAACGATCGTCATGCCCGCCACCAGCGCCTGGGTGAGAATGTCATAGGGCGTCCAGCCACGGTCGAGCAGGATGCGCACCCCTTCCTCGATCTCGTCCTTGAGACCGTCGTAAAGGTCGTCGTGCATCTGCAGCAGCAACTCGTCGTCGGGCAGGTCGGCGAGGATGATGTCGTCTTCTTCGTCAGCCATGGTCGATCCCTTTCGGCGGGGCGGCGTCGGGCCGGCCCGTGTCGTTGACATGCGCCGCGCCGCGCGGTCGGGATCGCCTGCAAGCGACAGCCCCGGCCCCGTGGGCGACGCGCGGAACGGTCATCCGCGCCGCCGTCTGCGGCCGGTGCGTTCGGGCGCGGCGGTGTTGGCGCCATCTGCAGTGCCGTCGCTGCCCGAGGAAAAGCTGCCCAGCGCAGCGGCGATCTGTTCGAGGCTCGGCCGCGGCCCGGGGGTGCGGGTTTCCATCGCGTGGCGCATGGCGCGCAGATGCTCGGGCTGGGTGCCGCAGCACCCGCCGATGATGCGCGCGCCGCAGGCCCGGGCAAGCACGGCATAATCGGCCATCAGGTCCGGCGTGCCGTTATAGTGGATATGGCCCTCGTGATAGCGCGGGATGCCGGCATTGCCCTTGGCGATGATCGGCCGTTCCGTGCCTTGCGCCGAAAACCCCAGAACCGTGCGCAGCAGGTCCGACGCGCCCACCCCGCAATTGGCGCCGAAGCCGATGGGCGGGTTCGGCAGTTTCTCGACCAGCGCGACCATGTCGGCCGAGGTGACACCCATCATCGTGCGCCCGGCGGTATCGAAACTCATCGTGCCGCACCACGGCATTCCGGCACGTGCCGCGCCCTCTGCCGCGGCGCGGAATTCCTCGGGCGCAGAGATCGTCTCGACCCAGAGGACATCGGCGCCGCCTTCCTTCAGCCCCTCGGCCTGTTCGTGGAACATCTCGACGGCGATGTCATGGGTCAGCGTGCCGAGCGGCTCCATGATCTCGCCGGTCGGCCCGACAGAGCCGGCCACCACCACGGGCCGGCCGGCGGTGTCGGCGATCTCGCGCCCCAGTTCGGCGGCGGCGCGGTTCAGCTCGCGTACCCGGCGCTCTGCCCCATGCAGCTTCAGCCGCGAGGCATTGCCGCCGAAGCTGTTGGTCAGGAAGATATCGCTGCCGGCCTCCACGGCTCCGCGATAGAGCGCGCGAATCTTCTCGGGCTCGTCCACATTCCACAATTCGGGCGCATCGCCCGAAGACAGGCCCATGTTGAACAGGTTCGTCCCGGTGGCGCCGTCGGCCATCAGCCAGTCGCGGTTCTGCAGAAGGTCGGTCAGGGCGTCGGCCATAGGCGCGCGGTCTCCCATGTAAAGCGGGCGGCCCTGAGGCCGCCGGTCGCGCCTCGTATCCCACGGGCGGGGAGTTGAGGCAATTTCATAATGCGAATAATCATTATGCCGCTCGCCTCAAGTCGGAAGGCGCGCGGCGTGGTCCGGGGCGCCCGCTCGCCCCCCGTCGGGCGGCGGCGTGGCGGGTCAGGCGCTGTCGGAAAGCTCGGCTTTGGCTTCGGACAGGAACTGCTCCATCTTGGCGCGGATCGTCGCTTCATCGGCGCGGCTCCCCAGATCGGCCGAGACCTTGCGCACCACCACCTCGTGACCGGGCTCTTCGAAATCCACGCGGATCACCGCCATCGCGTAGTCGTCGGCATCCTTGCCGGTCTTGCCCAGCAGATCGGCCGCCCAGAGGCCGAGTTTCTTGTTGCGGCGCGCGACGGCGCGGAACTGCATTTCGGAGTCGTGGGCGAATTTCGTCTCGAAGGCGCGCTTGCGCTCGTTGAACGTGTCCATCGGGGCTTCCTCGCGTTCGGGGTTGGCTCTGCTCTGCATATGCGCGGGATGGCGCGCTGCCGCAAGACCGACGCGGCAGTTTGCGCCGGCTGTGGCCCCGAAAGCCGCAGCCAGCGTCGAAGGCCGGGCTCGAAGCACGATCCTGCGCGTTCGCGCCCCCGGAGCGCACGCTTGCGGGCGCGCCACATCTGCCATATATGCCGCGCTTGACCGGGGGCATGTGTCCCCGCGGGATCGGAGCAGGCATGGCACGGCGCACCAAGGTTTACGAAGGCAAGGCGAAGGTTCTTTACGAGGGCCCCGAACCCGGGACGCTGGTGCAGTATTTCAAGGACGATGCGACCGCCTTCAATGCCGAGAAAAAGGCCGTCGTGGATGGCAAGGGCGTTCTCAACAACCGGCTGAGCGAGTTTTTCATGGCCGGGCTGAACGCGATCGGCGTGCCGACCCATTTCATTCGCCGCATCAACATGCGCGAGCAACTGATCCGCGCGGTCGAGATGATCCCGGTGGAAGTGGTGGTGCGCAACGTCGCCGCCGGTTCGTTGTCCAAGCGGCTGGGGATCGAGGAAGGCACGGCGCTGCCGCGCCCGATCGTGGAGTTCTATTTCAAGGATGATGCCCTGGGCGATCCACTGGTGTCGGAAGAACATATCGTCGCCTTCGGCTGGGCCAGCCAGCAGGACCTGGACGACATGGTGTCGCTCGCGCTGCGGGTGAACGATTTCCTGTCGGGGGTGATGCTTGGTGTCGGCATCCGTCTGGTAGACTTCAAGATAGAGGTCGGGCGCATCTGGGACGGCGATTTCCAGCGCCTGATCGTTGCCGACGAAATCAGCCCCGATTCCTGCCGTCTGTGGGATGTGAAGACGGGGCAGCGGCTGGACAAGGACGTGTTCCGCCGCGATCTGGGCGATCTGGCTGACGCCTATACCGAAGTCGCGCGCCGGCTGGGTGTTCTGCCCTCGAACGCCACCCATCTGACCAAGCCCACGCTGATCAATTAGCTCAGCTCCGGACGCCCGCGCCTCGTGGTCTCGAACCGCCGCCGTCCGGGCCGGCGCGAGGCCGACGGGGGTTGATTCGCGCGCGGCGTGCAAAAGCCGCGCTGCGGTTTTCTCCCCCCTCCGGTTCCGAGACAATGGAAGCACCTGCCAGGGATTATTGCCGGAGGGGGAAACGCCCCCCTGCCGGCCTGTGCCTGCGGTGCAACGCCGCGCCTGACCCCTGCACCCGGCAGAACGTTTCGCCAAATGCAACAATCCTGCGCCAGGCACCAGCGATTGCGCGGCCCTGTTGCGCGGTCGGGCTGAACGGGCTTTTTCCCGAATGGCCGGGATGTTGGCAGGTTGTGCGGCGCCCGAAGGTGCCCGAGACAGCGCTGCGCGACGGTTTCGCGATGCGAAACAGTGTCGCGCAATCCGCGGTCGCGCTTGCCGTCTTGCGCGCCGCGGCTTCGGTGGTGGCGGGGTTTCTCCCTGAATTTACCAACAAATTTCTTTGTTTCCGATCTAATCTCCTGTAAATCAGAGTTGCCCGACTGGGGGGCGCTCGGCCGTGGGGGCGGCCAATCGGAATGCTGCCGCATCCGACGAAGAAGGGAACTCTGGCGGGCAAACCCCGCTCCTGTCGTCGTGACTTCAGCATCCGGTAACAAGCAGGCAGGCCGGAGGGCCTGTTACCGGTCGGGGCGCCAAGCTGCGTCATGATCCGGGGTTGCGGCAGATCGCGGGTCATTCGGGCCCAAGCCGCGGCTAGTCGAGGCGACGAACGCAGGAGCGCGAGATGAACGATTTCACCGATCAGGGGCTGTTCGACAAGCTGTCGCGCCTGAAGGACGAGGCTGCCGTCACGGTGACTCCGCAGGATGATCCCGGGCTGGTCGCCGAACCGGTCTCGGATGACGCCGGCTTCCGCTCCGCCATCGATGGAGATGGGGTCGAGACGGCGTCGATGACGCTTTCGGAGCCACCGGAAAAGGACGATTGCAAGGTCTGCAAGGACGATGACGATGATGACGCGCCCGGCGCGGCCCCTGATCCGAACCGGCCCGATGATCCCGACATCATCACCGGCACCGACGGGGACGACGACATCACCGCCACGCATACCTCCAAGGTGGACGGCGTTGCGGGCAACAATTTCGTACAGGGCAGCGCCGGAGATGACACGATCTCGGGCGGTCCGGGCGACGACCTGCTGCTGGGCGGCGACGGCGACGACATTCTGGTCGGCGGTGACGGGTCCGACGTGCTGCGCGGCGGGGCGGGCGACGACACGCTGATCGGCGGTGGCGGCACCGCCGAGGACATGGTCGTCAACATCACCTTCACCGATACATGCGGCGGCAATACGCTCGGCTTCTACCTGATCGACCCCTGCGGGGAGATCCAGTTCCTGCGCTTCGCCGAGGAGAACGCCTTTGGCGGCCCCTCGGGCGAGAAGAATACCGCGGAAACCACGCTTGATTTCAAACTGCCCCCCTTCGCGCAACTGGGCAGCTTCGTCCTCGTGGACGGTGTGGACTTGAACGGCGGCTATGACGGTCTGGGCGAAGGGACCTTTGCCTTCCTGACTGCCGAGGGCGACCCGGCGACGGTGTCCGACTCCGCGCCGCAACTGGTGCATATCGCCCCCGACGGCACGCAGACCGCGCTGCAGGGCGATATCTGGCATTCGGCCGGTTTTGGGGATGCTGCGGGGCTGAACTCCAGTGGCGGTGTTCAGGTCAAGGGGCTGTCGGAAAACCCCGATGGCAGCTTCAGCTTCGGTTTCGAGGCGGGGGCCTGCGACGTTTCGTCGGTTTTCGACGATCTGCTGCTGACGGTGGATATGGGCACTTCGGGCGCGCGCTTCGTGAACCCCGATTTCGATGTGAAGGGCACGCTGCCGAGCGAGACCAGCGGCCAGAACTTCCTGTCCGGCGGCGAAGGCGACGACTGGATCGTGACCGGCGATTTCGGCGACACGGTCTACGGCGGCTCGGGCAATGACACGATCTTCGCCGGGCCGGGCGATGTGGTCGACGGCGGCACGGGCAATGACACGCTGATCGTCAAGGATCCGTCGATCTTCAAGAAGGTCGTGATCACCAGCAGCTTCATCAACGAGGACGGCAAGGAATCCTTCAACGGGTTCATCAAGTACAAGGATACCGACGAGGTCACCGAATTCGTCTGTATCGAAAAGATCATCCCTTGCTTCACGCCCGGCACCTCGATCGCCACGCCGCGCGGCGAGCGGTTGGTGGAGGAACTGCGCGAGGGTGACAAGATCATCACCCGCGACAACGGCATTCAGGAGATCCGCTGGATCGGCCAGCGCCCGCTCGACTGGGTGGGGCTGGCGGCAAACCCGCATCTCAAGCCCGTGCTGATCCAGAAGGGCGCGCTGGGCAACGGCCTGCCGGAGCGCGATATCATGGTTTCGCCCCAGCACCGCTTTCTGGTGGTGAACGAGCGCACGCAGCTTTACTTCGACGAACACGAGGTGCTGGTCGCGGCCAAGCATCTGGTGGATCACCGCGGCGTGCGGTCTGTCGAAAGCTCCGGTCTGACCTATGTGCATTTCATGTGCGACCGCCACGAGGTGGTGCTGGCCAATGGTGCGTGGTCCGAGACGTTCCAGCCCGGTGACTACACGCTGGGCGGAATGGGCAATGCCCAGCGCTTGGAACTGTTCGAACTGTTCCCGGAACTGGCGACGAAAGAGGGCCGCGAGGATTACGCCTCGGCCCGCAAGACGCTGAAACGGCACGAGGCGCGGCTGATCGCCTCCTGAGAGGCGCGGCGCGCGGCAGGCGCGGCAGAATGCAGCACCGGGGCCCGTAGGGGCACCGACAGAGGGCGCGGAAACGCGCCCTCTTTCCTTTGCGGCGTGCCGGGCGCTGCGCCCCTCGAGACGTCTGCGGTCTGGTTGCGCGCGCGGATCGCCCCGGCCATATTACGCGCCGGCACGGTCAATCACCCGCCCGCGCCGACGCGAAGTTTCGAACAGGAGGACGCATGACAGCCGCCCATCTGGAACCGGAGACACGCGCGCAATGGTCCTCGGAGCCGGCCTTCGTCTTTTCCATGGCCGCCGCGGCTGTCGGGCTCGGCAACCTCTGGCGCTTTCCCTACATGGTGGGCGAGAATGGCGGCGGCGCCTTCATCCTCGCCTATCTGATCGCGCTGGCGGTGGTGGCGATGCCGGTGATGATGCTGGAAGTCGCCGCGGGCCGGCTGCGACAGGGCAGCGTGGTCACGACCTATCGCGGGATCACCCGTTTCGGGGTGTTCTACGGTTGGTTCGTGGTGGTGCTGACCATCGTCATCACCTCCTATTATCTGGTGATCACCGGCTGGACGCTGGGCTATGCCGTGGATGCGGTGCGCATGAATGTCGCCGAATTCGACGATTTTACCGCCGGCTACAATTCGGTCTGGTATTTCCTCGCCGTGACGGTGCTGGCGGTTCTGGTGCTCTTGCGCGGGGTGCGCGCGATCGAGGCGTTTTCCAAGGCGCTGATGCCGCTGCTGGCGCTGCTGATCGCCGGGCTGGTGGGCGTGGCCATGACAATGGACGGCTGGTCGGACGCGCGCGACTTCATGCTGTCATGGGAGACCGGAGCGCTGGCCAATCCGACGCTGTGGTTCTTTGCCTTCGGACAGGCTTTCTACACGCTGGCGGTGGGGCAGGGATACCTCGTGACCTATGGCAGCTACATCCCGCGCAAGACCAATGTGCCGCGGGCGACGCTGATCGTGGCGGGGGCCGAGACCACCATCGCGCTGCTGGCCGGCTGGATGATCTTTCCCTTCGTCTTCACCTACGGGATGGACCCCGGCGCGGGCTCGGAGCTTGCGTTTTCGACACTGCCGCAGGTTTTCGAGGAAATGGCGATCGGGGCATGGCTGGCCATCGCCTTTTTCGGGATGTTCTTTGCGGCGGCGTTTTCGTCCTGTCTGGCGGGGCTGAAGGTGATCATCGCCGCCTTCGCCGAGCAATGGAAGCTGTCGAACCCGCGGGCAGTGGCGGCGACAGGAGGGCTGATGCTGCTGCTGGGGCTGCCCTCGGCGCTCAGCTTTTCGCCGGTGCAACTGACGCTGGGAGGGATGCCGTTTCTCGATTTCATGGACCAGTTCGCCGGCACCAATGTCGTCGTCGCCTCGGGGGTGATCGGGGCGGGGCTGCTTTGCTGGGTGTTGCCGCTGCCGCAGGTGACCTATGCGCTGGGCGCCAAGTCGCGCTGGTGGGCGTGGCGCATCTTCGTGGTGGGGCGCACGATGCCTTTTGCCGTGGCGGCCTTCGCGATCTGGCGCCTGCTGGCGTGACACTTGCGCGCCATGCCGGCGGTGCACGGATCGCGGCTCAGCCCAGATGGGCGAGCCCGATACCTCCGGCGCCCGCCACGATCACCACCGCCCATGGCGGCGCTTTCCATTTCAACAGCAGAACGAAGCAGCCCAGCGCCAGCGCGAAATCGCCCATGTCGCCCACGGCGCTGGTGAAGACGGGATCATAAAGCGCCGCGCCAAGGATACCGACCACCGCCGCGTTGGTGCCCTGCATCGCCGCTTTCGCCGCGGTAAAACTGCGGAAACGATCCCAGAACGGCAGAACGCCGATCAGCAGCAAAAAGCCCGGCAGAAAGATCCCCGTCAGCGCCAGCACCGCCCCGGCGATGCCGTTCGGCGCGGGCTCCAGCATCGCGCCCAGATAGGCCGCGAAGGTAAAGAGCGGGCCGGGCACCGCCTGCGCCGCGCCATAGCCGGCCAGAAAGTCATCGGCGCCGATCCAGCCGGGCGCCACCGTCTCGGCCTGCAGAAGCGGCAGCACCACATGCCCGCCGCCGAAGACAAGCGCCCCGGCCCGGTAGAAACTGTCGAGCAGCGCGAAGGTCTGCCCCAGACCCGCCACCAGCGGCAGCAGGGCCAGCAGCGCGAAGAAGGCCAGCAGCGCGGCCGCTCCCGCCCCTCGCGTGACCGGAATGACCGGCGGGCCGCCCGCATCGCCCGGCTCCGCCGCCACGGCACCGCGCCGCAGGACCAGCCCGGCAAACCCGCCCAGCACGATCGCCCCGACCATGCCGGCAGGCCCGGGCACAAAGGCCAGCACCGCCACCGCGGCGAGCGCGATGGTCGCGCGCCCACGGTCGGGACAGAGGTTCTGCGCCATGCCCCAGATCGCATGGGCAATGATCGCCACCGCGACGATCTTCAGCCCGGTCAGCGCGCCGGTGCCCACTGGCCCGGTGATGCTGGCTGCGGTCAGGGCGAAGGCCAGCAGCAGCAACGCCGAGGGCAGGGTGAAGGCCACGAAGGCCGCAAGCGCCCCGCGCCAGCCCGCGCGCATCAGCCCCAGCGCGAATCCCACCTGGCTCGAGGCCGGGCCGGGCAGGAACTGGCACAGCGCCACAAGATCGGCATAGGCGGCATCGTCCAGCCATTTGCGGCGCGTGACAAGTTCGTCGCGGAAATACCCCAGATGTGCAATCGGTCCGCCAAAGGATGTCAGGCCAAGCTTCAGAAAGGCTGCAAACACCTCTGCCGCCGTGCCTGGGGGCTGGGCCTTGCTCATATCTGCGCTCTCTGTCACGCTGCCCGCTCCCTCTCCCGGTCGTCGCGCGGGCGTTCAGGCCCGCCTTTCGATCCGGTCAGATACGCATGGAACCGGCCGGCAGGGCAATGCCCGCCCCCAACAATCGGGACATGATCTTGCCATCAAATCCGCTGATCGCCGCATCCGAGCTTGCATCGAACCAGCCTTTCAGGCTGCTTTACGTCCCCGACGCGAACGAGCGGCCGGAGGGCATGAGCGTTGTGCCTATCCGTGACTGGACGGAGCATGCGGCGAGCACCGCCTCCGGCTTCGACGATCCGGCGTTCTGGCAGGCGCAGATAGCGGCGCTGGGGGTCGGGCCCGATGCCCTCAGCGTCGTTCTGGACGATGGACGGATGACCGAGGCCGCGCGGGTCTGGTTCATTCTGCAGTATTTCGGCCTGCCTGCCGCGGTGCTCAACGGTGGCATCGGGGCGCTGGAGCAGGTTCCCGATCAGGTCCCGCCCTGCGAGGCAGAGGTGCACCTGCGGCCCGGCACCGGAAAGGTCGGGCTGCGCGAACGGCACGGATTGAAGGCGGATCTGCCGCGGGTGCAGGTGTTCGACGCCCGAACGGAGGCAGAATTCCGCGGCGAGGATCTCAAGGGCAATCCACGCGGCGGCCATCTGCCCGGCTCCGCCCATCTCTCCCATGCCGATCTGCTGGACGGCACGCGGCTGCGGCCCGTTTCCGAGGTCGCGCCGCTGCTGGATGCCGCCGGGCTCGACGGCTCGCGGCAGGTTGTTTGCATGTGCAACGGCGGTGGCCGGGCGGCGCTGGCGGCGCTGGCGGCACTCGCGGCCGGGCGCGAGAACGTGGCGGTCTATTATCGCAGCTTCGCGGATTGGGCCGCCGATGAAAGCTGCCCGATCACGCAGCCTGGCTGACGGGGCGCTGCACGCGGAGGGCTGCTCTTCGCCGTTCAACTGGCGGGCCGAAGCACCTCGTTGCGCAGCGGCTCGCCGGCGAGGAAACGGCCGATATTGTCGCTCAGAAGTTCCGTCAGCCGGGCCGGCACCCCGTCACCGTTGCCGGCCAGATGGGGCGAGACCAGGAGCCCCGGCACAGACCACAGCGGATCGTCGGCGGGAAGCGGTTCGCGTGCGAAGACATCGAGCGCCGCGCCGCTCAAGTGCCCGCCGCGCAGCCGTTCGGCCAGCGCGGTCGCATCGAGGCTGTTGCCCCGCCCGACATTGACCACCACCGCCCCGGGGGCGAGCAGGTCGAGCGCTGCACCATCCACCAGAGGGCGCTCCGAGGCCTCGCCCGGCAGGCAGATCATCAGGATATCGGCACCCCGAAAGCCGTCGTGCAGGGCCGAGACCTGCAGCAGCTGATCGGCCGCCCCCGCATCGCCCCCCACAGGCCCCCTGCCGGAGCGGCTGATGGCGGTGACCTCGGCCCCGAAGGCGCGCAGCCGCCGGGTGATCGCCTGCCCGATATGGCCATATCCGAGCATCACCGCGCGGCACTCGCCGATCTCGCGCAGCCCACGCCGGCCGGGCCCGGTGATCCAGTCCTGCCGCGCCTGCGCCAGCGCCATCTCCGGGACACGGCGAAAGAGCGCCAGCAGCAACGCCAGCGCGTGATCGGCCACCGACGCGCCATGGCAGCCCACCGCACTCGTGAGCCGCACCCCTTCCGGACGGCCCAAATCGAGGATCTTGTCGACCCCGGACGACAACGTCTGCATCCAGCGCAGCCCCGGCGCCTCGGCCTTCAGCAATGCTGCGACTTCGGCCGAATAGAGCGGCGTGTTCACCACCAGCGCCGTCAGGTCGGGCAGGGCGGGGCGCAGGGCCGCCATATCCTCGGCCGCGACCATGTCCAGCCCAGGATGGGCGGCGCGCACGGCCTCCATCACCTGCCGCTGCGGGGAGCCGATCAGAAAGCCGATCTGTTGCGCCATGGGGTTTTCCTTCCTTCGCTCCGGTGCAATGCCGCTCCTGCGGGGCGCTTGGGCAGCCATGAGTGCGGTCTGCCCCGGTCTGCGCCCCGGCCCGTCCACTACCCGCGGGAAGATTAGGCGCCGCAACGGACCGACAGCAATTGCTTTTTTCGCGGCAGGCGATCCTCGGCCAAGATGTTGGCAGACCAGAGTTGCCGACCCGGGCGCGACTGGCAGTCAGATCATCCCCGACCGGAGCGCTTCTGGCGGGTGCCTGCCCGGCGCGGCGGTCAACCTGCGGCCGCCCCCCGGCCGCGCCACAGCGCCGCGAGCCAGAGCCCGGCCAGCGCGAAGGACAGCACTGCGTTCCAGGACGCCATCGACAGGCCCAGCATTTCCCACGGAACCTCGTCGCAGCGCACGACCGGGGCCGCCATGATCCGCGACATCAGCTCGTCGGGGCTCAGCCCCGCGATATCGCCACCGGCGGCACAGGCAGTGGGCCCGTCCCACCAACTGCGCTCCACCCCGGTGTGATAGATGCCGATCCCGCCCGAGGCTGCCGCTCCCGCCGCCCCCAGCGCCAGCAGCGGCGCCACCGGCGCGAAAGCCACCCCCAGCCCCGCCGCAACCGCCAGACCATGCGGCCAGCGCTGCCAGATGCAAAGCGCGCAGGGCGCCATCCCGCCGATGTATTCGAAGGCGAACGCTCCGAGAACCAGCCCGAGCGAGCCCAGCGCCGCCACCAGCGCAAGTTTCTTGCGTGTCGTCATCACAGATATCGCACCGCC
>SKUV01000406.1 GCA_007129775.1 Paracoccaceae bacterium
CACTGGCAGCGCGTGGACCCGGCGCGCGGCAATCTGCAGGATGCCGCGCGCCGTGCCCGTCAGCGTCTGCTGTCGGACTGGGCGCAGGGCCGCGGGATCGGCCATGTGGCGCTGGGCCACAGCCTCGACGATCAGGCCGAGACGCTGCTGATGCGGCTGGCGCGCGGCTCCGGCGTGGACGGGCTTTCGGCCATGGCCGAGGCACGGCGCGACGCGCGCGGCGTGATCTGGCTGCGCCCGCTTCTGGCGGTGCCGCGTGCGGCCCTGCGCGAGACCTTGCGCGCCCGCGGTATCGGCTGGGCCGAGGATCCAAGCAATGCGGATCCCCGGTTTGACCGGGTGCGCGCGCGCCGGGCGCTGAAGGCGCTCGCGCCGCTGGGTATCGATGCCGCAGGCCTTGCCGCGACGGCGGCGCGCATGGCGCAGGCCCGCGTCGCGCTGGGGGAGGCGGCGGTAGCGCTGTGTGGCCGGGTGGCCAGCGTGGACTCTGCCGGTACGCTGCAGATCGCGTCCGATTACTGGGATGCGCCGGCCGACCTGCGCGAACGGCTTCTGGCGCAAGCGCTGATGTGGCTGGGGCAGGCCGAGTACCGTCCCCGGCACGCCGCCCTGCGCGATCTGGCGCGCGGCCTGCAGGAAGGCCGCAGCGGCACGCTTCTGGGCTGCGAAGCGCGGGTCAGCCCCGACGGCGGGTTCTGGCTGCTGCGTGAATACCGTGCTGTCGCTGATCTGAGCACCGCGCCGGGTGCGCTCTGGGACGGGCGCTGGCGGCTTCACCCGCCGCCGGGCCTTTCGGTCGCAGGCCTTCGCGTCGCCGCCCTCGGGGCCGCGGGGCTGGCGCAATGCCCCGACTGGCGGCGCGCCGGCCTCGCGCGCCGGGCGCTTCTGTCGGTGCCGGGGGCGTGGTGCGGGGCGGAACTCGTGGCCGCGCCGCTTCTGCGCGACGATCCGGGCTGGTGGCTGGAACTCGCCGAGGGGCGCGACGAGTTGTGCCGAAAGCTGTTATTGCATTGAACCTCCGGCCCGAGCGGCTATCTTAGGAGGTAACCCGGCCGGCCCTCAGACGGCTCGCCGGAACGTCCAGAAAAGGAGCTTCCCTTGGGCAATCTGCGCAACATCGCCTTCTGGGCCGTGCTGTTTCTGTTGATGCTGGCGCTGTTCAACCTGTTCAGCACCGGACAGAACACCTCGTCGGCGCGGTCGATTCCCTATTCGGAATTCCTCACCAAGCTGGAGGCGAACGAGGTCTCGCGCGTCACAATCGATGGCGAGCGCGTGATCATCCGGGGCCGCGACGGGCAGCAATACACCACCGTGAAGCCCGATGGCGTCGATCTGACCGACCGGCTGCTGGCCTCGGATGTGACGGTTGAGGTCGTGCCGCAGCAAAGCTCGGGCTTCCTGTCGGCGCTCGGGCTGTGGCTGCCGTTCCTGCTGCTCATCGGCATCTGGATATATTTCATGAACCGGATGCAGGGCGGCGGACGAGGCGGGGCCATGGGCTTCGGCAAGTCCAAGGCGAAGCTTTTGACGGAAAAGCACGGCCGGGTCACCTTCGACGAGGTTGCGGGTATCGACGAGGCCAAGGAAGAGCTTGAAGAGATTGTCGAATTTCTGCGTGATCCGCAGAAGTTCAGCCGCCTTGGCGGCAAGATCCCCAAAGGCGCGCTGCTGGTCGGCCCTCCGGGCACCGGCAAGACGCTGCTGGCGCGCGCAATTGCGGGCGAGGCGGGCGTTCCGTTCTTCACCATCTCGGGCTCCGACTTCGTGGAGATGTTCGTGGGTGTTGGCGCATCCCGCGTGCGCGACATGTTCGAACAGGCCAAGAAGAACGCCCCCTGCATCGTCTTCATCGACGAGATCGACGCCGTGGGCCGGTCGCGCGGCGTGGGTTACGGCGGCGGCAACGACGAGCGTGAGCAGACGCTGAACCAGTTGCTGGTGGAGATGGACGGGTTCGAGGCCAACGAGGGTATCATCATCGTGGCCGCGACCAACCGCCCGGACGTGCTGGACCCGGCGCTCTTGCGCCCCGGCCGGTTCGACCGGCAGGTGCAGGTGCCCAACCCCGACATCAAGGGCCGGGAAAAGATTCTCGGCGTGCATGCCCGCAAGGTGCCGCTCGGCCCGAATGTGGACCTGCGAATCATTGCGCGCGGCACGCCGGGCTTTTCCGGTGCCGATCTGGCCAACCTCGTGAACGAGGCGGCGCTGATGGCGGCCCGCCGGGGGCGGCGTTTTGTCTCGATGGACGATTTCGAGTCGGCCAAGGACAAGGTCATGATGGGCGCGGAGCGCCGGTCCATGGTGATGACCGAGGACGAAAAGAAGCTCACCGCCTATCACGAGGCCGGCCATGCCGTCGTGGGCCTTCATGTTCCCGAACACGACCCGATCCACAAGGCCACGATCATTCCGCGCGGCCGTGCGCTGGGGCTGGTCATGTCGCTGCCCGAGCGTGACCAGCTTTCGGTCAGCTATCGCAAGTTCAAGTCCAAGATCGCCATGGCCATGGGTGGCCGCGCGGCGGAGGAACTGGTTTTCGGCCCCGATGCGGTGACCTCGGGCGCGGCCAGCGATATCCAGCAGGTCACGCGGATCGCCCGCGCTATGGTCACGCAATTCGGCTTCGACCCCGAACTCGGGCATGTCGATTACGCCAATGAGCAGCAGTCGTATCTGGGCAATTACGCCGGTGGATCGAAACATTCCGGCACTACGCAGAAGTTGATCGACGACAAGGTGCGCGAGTTGATCAACGAAGGCTATGACACCGCCAAGCGCATTCTGACCGAGAACCGCGAAGAGTTCGAGCGGCTGGCGCAGGGGCTTCTGGAATACGAAACCCTGACCGGCGCGGAGATCAGGCGCGTCATGGCGGGCGAGGTGCTGGGCCGTGATGACGATGGCGACGATCTGTCTTCGGGGCCGAAGCCCCCGAGCGTGACCGCCATTCCGAAAACGACAAAGCCGAAACCGCCGAAATCCGACGACGGGATGGCCCCGGAGCCGACCTGAGCAAGGCCCTGATCCGGCCGGTTGGTGCCGGGCAGCCCCCAGCCACTTGGCGGGTCAGCGAGGCCTTCCCGGGCGCTTCGGAGTTAGACACAAGATTGCACAGAAGGCCCCGGTATCGTGCGATGCCGGGGCCTTTTTGCGCACATAGACACGGCTTTCGGCTTGATACCCTGCGGCGCGCGGGGCAGACCTGCCGCAAACCGGCAAGGGAGCAAGGAAATGGCGGCACTCAAGCGGATCGGGCTTTCGGCGCAGATCACATGGCTGGGGCGCGTGCCGGACCGCAAGGCGGATCTGCGGGCCCATGTCGCGCCGCGGCTGAAGCTCGGCTTCGACGGCCCCGAAGGCGAGGATCACGGCGGGCTGACGCGCCCCTCCTGCAGCCGCGTGAGCGCGCTCTACCCCCGTGGCACGGAGATCCGGAACACGCGGCAATTGTCGGTGCTCAGCGCCGAGGAACTGGAGGCGATCGCCGGCCGGATGGGCCTGCCCTCGCTCGACCCTGCGCTGGTGGGCGCAACGATGGTGGTGCGTGGCTGGCCCGATTTTTCCCGTATCCCGCCGGGCTCGCGGTTGCAGGCCGCCGGCGGCGCGACGCTGGTCGTGGATATGGAGAACCGCCCCTGCCATCTGCCCGCCCCTGTCATCGATACCGAGGCGCCAGGCTACGGCGAGCGGTTTCGCGCCGCCGCAGCCGGGCGCCGGGGGATCACTGCATGGGTAGAGCGGCCGGGAGAGGTGTGCCTGGGCGAGGAACTCACCCTGTTCATCCCCGATCAGCCCCCATGGGCATATCTGGCCGAGGCACGGGACGGCTAGAAGCCGCGATGGGCGGCGCAGTTGCCGCGCATCATGTCGCAATCGCGTGACGCTTCGGGCGGATCGGCTGTTAAGGGCTGAACCAAGAGCCCCGGCCCGAATACCCGCAAATCGCCCGCAGGAGACCAGACCATGACCATGCCCTCGGATATCGAGATCGCCCGCGCCGCCGCCAAGCTGCCAATTCAGGAAATCGGCGCAAAGCTGGACATTCCGGCCGAGCATCTGCTGCCCTATGGCCACGACAAGGCCAAGGTCGCGCAACCCTTCATCGCCGGCCTGGAGGGGCGTGCGCAGGGCAAGCTGATCCTCGTGACGGCGATCAACCCCACCCCAGCGGGCGAGGGCAAGACCACGACAACGGTGGGCCTTGGTGATGGGCTCAACCGGATCGGCCGGCGCGCGGCGGTCTGCATCCGCGAGGCCAGCCTCGGCCCCTGTTTCGGCATGAAGGGCGGCGCGGCGGGCGGCGGGCGTGCACAGGTCGTGCCCATGGAAGACATGAACCTCCATTTCACCGGTGATTTTCACGCGATCACTTCGGCCCACAATCTGCTGGCGGCGATGATCGACAACCACATCTATTGGGGCAATGCGCTTGGCATCGACGAACGCCGCATCGTCTGGCGCCGGGTGATGGACATGAACGACCGCGCGCTGCGCGATGCGGTGGTGGGGCTGGGCGGGGTCGCGAACGGGTTCTCCCGCCAGACCGGTTTTGACATCACCGTGGCGTCCGAGGTCATGGCGATCCTGTGTCTGGCCGAGGATCTGGAGGATCTGCAGCGCCGCCTCGGAGCGATCATCGTGGCCTACCGGCGCGACCGGACGCCCGTCTTCGCGCGCGATCTGTCGGCCGACGGGGCGATGACCGTGCTGCTGCGGGACGCGATGCAGCCCAACCTTGTGCAGACACTCGAACATACGCCGGCCTTCGTGCATGGCGGCCCCTTCGCCAATATCGCCCATGGCTGCAATTCGGTCATCGCCACGCGCACCGCCCTGCGCCTTGCCGATTACGTAGTGACCGAGGCGGGCTTCGGGGCCGATCTGGGGGCGGAGAAGTTCTTTGACATCAAGTGCCGCAAGGCCGGGCTGCGGCCTTCGGTGGCGGTGATCGTCGCCACGGTGCGGGCGCTGAAGATGAACGGCGGGGTGGAGCGCGCCGATCTCGGGGCCGAGGATGTGGCGGCGGTCGAGCGGGGCTGCGCGAACCTCGGGCGCCATATCGAAAACGTCAAGGGCTTCGGCGTGCCGGTTGTGGTGGCGATCAACCATTTCGCGGGCGACACCGAGGCCGAGATCGCCGCGGTGCAGGCCTATGTCGCGGCGCAGGGGGCGGAGGCGATCCTGTGTCGCCACTGGGCCGAGGGCTCTGCCGGCATCGAGGATCTGGCACGCCGGGTCGCGGATCTGGCCGATGCCGATACCGGGAATTTCGCGCCGCTTTATCCCGATGACATGCCGCTTTTTCAAAAGGCCGAGACCGTCGCGCAGCGCATCTACCGCGCCGATGAATTGCTGGCCGACAAGAAGGTGCGCGATCAGCTCCGGCAATGGGAGGATGCGGGCTATGGCGATCTGCCCGTCTGCATGGCAAAGACGCAATACAGTTTCTCGACCGACCCCGCCCTGCGCGGCGCGCCCACGGGACATGGCGTTCCGGTGCGCGAGGTGCGCCTTGCAGCCGGGGCCGGCTTTGTCGTTGTGATCTGCGGTGAGATCATGACAATGCCGGGGCTGCCCCGGGTGCCCGCGGCCGAGTCGATCCGGCTCGACCGGACGGGCGAGGTAGAAGGATTGTTCTGAGCCATGCTGCGCCCGCCCAAGGATTGCCCCGACATGCCGAGCCTGCGCGCCGAGATCGACGCGCTGGACAGCGAGCTGGTGGCGCTTCTGGCGCTGCGGGCCGGCTATATCGACCGTGCCGCCGAGATCAAGCAGGAGGTCGGGCTGCCGGCACGCATCCCCGACCGGGTCGAAGAGGTCGTTGCCCGGGTGCGCGCCCGGGCCGAGGCCGAGGCGCTGGACCCCGATCTGGTCGAGGGGCTCTGGCGTGCCCTGATCGACTGGGCGATTCGGCGCGAGGCGCAGACGCTTGGCCCGGACGAGGCTGCGGAGCCCGCTGGCGGATCGGCCGAGGGCGATCCGGCGCCAAAGGACGGCCCCGGCGGCGATGATCCCGCCCGCCCGACCCGCGCGGCAGGCAAGGAACCAAGCTGATGACTGCGGCCCTGATCGACGGAAAGGCCCATGCGGCGGCGCTGCGCGGGCGGGTGGCGCAGGCCGTGGCCGGGCTGCACGAAACCCACGGGCTGCAACCGGGGCTCGCGGTCGTGCTGGTGGGCGACGATCCGGCGAGCGAGGTCTACGTCCGTTCCAAGGCCAAGATGACCGTTGCGGCAGGGATGCTGTCGTTCCAGCATCGGCTGCCTGCCGACACGCCCGAGGCCGATTTGCTGGCCCTTGTCGCCCGGCTCAACGCTGATCCGGAGGTGCATGGCATTCTGGTGCAGCTTCCCTTGCCCGGGCACATGAACGCCGAAGCGGTAATCAACGCGATCGAGCCTGCCAAGGATGTGGACGGCTTCCATATCTCCAATGTCGGGCGCCTCGGCACCGGGCAGAAGGCGATGGTGCCTTGCACACCGCTTGGCTGTCTGCTGATGCTGCGTGACCATCTGGGCGACCTGTCCGGGCAGGAAGCGGTGGTGGTCGGCCGGTCGAACATCGTGGGCAAGCCCATGGCGCAGTTGCTGCTGGCTGCCGATTGCACGGTAACGCTGGCCCATTCGCGCACCCGCGATCTGCCTGCCGTCTGCCGCCGCGCCGATATCCTTGTGGCGGCCGTTGGCCGGCCGGAAATGATCGGTGCGGGATGGGTGAAACCGGGGGCGACGGTGATCGACGTGGGCATCAACCGGGTGGAGCGGGACGGCGCGCGCGTTCTGGTGGGGGATGTGGATTTCGCCGCCGTCGCCGGGGTGGCCGGGGCGATCACCCCGGTGCCAGGCGGGGTGGGGCCGATGACGATCGCCTGTCTGCTGGCCAATACCGTTACAGCCGCCGCCCGCGCAGCTGGCCTGCCGGACCCCGAGGGGCTGGGCGCGATCTGAACCGCGCCGGCCCGCGCCCGTCAGTTCATGCCCGTCAGTTCATTCCCGTCGGTCCAAGCCCGTCGATCCGCGCGCGGAAGGCGGGCCGAGCAGGGCCGATTATCGCCCGGCCATGCCTGTGCGGCGTAGCCGCCGCGAATGCCACCCGGGCTGCAGCGGCTCGCCGGGCCGTTTCGGCGCGGCTTGGTGTATCGCTCGGAATCGCCCGGATAGCGCGGAAGCGCGGCGGCGAGGGGCCGGGGCAGGCATGGCCTGCCGAGGATACCGGCAGCGCGTCTCGTGCAAGGCTCCGCACCCTGGGCAGCCGTTTGCGCCGACCCAAATGGCAGCCGGGAGCCGGCCGGGCTCGAGGTGCGCAGCCACGCTGTCGGGCATCCGTTGCCCGACAGCCTGACCCGACCTAGCGGCGCCTGTCCCTGCGCGAGGACATTGGTTGAAAGGCAAGGCCCACATGCGCCTCGCAATAGGGTTTGCCCTGCTGCACCGGCAGACCGCAGAACCAGAAATTGTCGGTCGCGGGGTCGCCGATGGGCCATTTGCACGTGCGCTCGGTCAGTTCCATCAGCGACA
>SKUV01000350.1 GCA_007129775.1 Paracoccaceae bacterium
AATAGGCAAGGACGACTTTCTTGGGCGCGGACATAAGGGGCTTCTCCGGGTTTTTCAGGCCGCCCTCGTCTAGGGTTTTTGGCGAAGGGCGGCAAGGGGCGACACGCGCCGCGCTTGCCTTGCGGCCGCTTTCGCGGCACATCCCCGGAATGACCGATTTCACAGATGCCGCCCTGGAGGCGACCCGCCGGATCCGCGAACTGTTCGAGCCGACGCCGCTGCAGCGCAACGACCACCTGTCGGCGCGGTTCGATGCTGACATCTGGCTCAAGCGCGAAGACCTGACCCCGGTGCGCAGCTACAAGCTGCGCGGGGCCTTCAATGCCATGCGCAAGGTGCTGGTGGCGACACCCGCACAGGGACATTTCGTCTGCGCCAGCGCCGGCAATCATGCGCAGGGTGTGGCCTATGCCTGCCGGCATTTCGGGGTGAAGGGCACGATCTTCATGCCGGTGACCACCCCCAGCCAGAAGGTGGACAAGACCCGCACCTTCGGCGGCGATGCCGTCACGATCCGGATGACGGGGGATTATTTCGATCAGTCGCTGGCCTCGGCGCAGGAGTTCTGCGCCACCCAGGGCGCGCATTTCCTGGCACCCTTCGACGATGCCGACGTGATCGAGGGGCAGGCCTCGGTCGGGGCCGAGATCATGGAGCAGCTGGACGGCCCGCCCGATCTGGTGATCCTGCCGGTGGGCGGGGGCGGGCTGGCCGCAGGCGTGGTCAGCTATCTGGCGCAGGCCGCACCGCAGACGGGCTTTCGCTTCGTCGAGCCCCTGGGCGGGCCGTCGCTGCGCGAGGCGCTGCGCGCGGGCGGCCCGGTCACGCTGCCGCAGGTCAACAGCTTCGTCGATGGCGCCGCCGTCGCCCGGATCGGGGCGCAGACCTTCGCGCGGCTTTGCCATGCGGCGCCGCATGATGTGCTGCTGGCCCCGGAGGACCGTATCTGCGTGACCATGCTGGAGATGCTGAATGTGGAGGGCATCGTGCTGGAACCCGCCGGCGCGCTGTCGGTCGATGTGCTGCCAGAGCTTTCCGACGTGATCCGCGGCAAGCGCGTGGTCTGCGTCACCTCGGGCGGAAATTTCGATTTCGAGCGGCTGCCCGAGGTCAAGGAACGCGCCATGCGATATTCCGGGCTCAAGAAATATTTCGTGCTGCGCCTGCCCCAGCGCCCCGGCGCGCTGCGCGACTTTCTCGACATTCTCGGCCCCGAGGATGACATTGCGCGGTTCGAATACCTCAAGAAATCTGCGCGCAACTTCGGCTCGGTCCTTCTGGGCATCGAGACGACATCGGCGGCGAATTTCCCCGCGCTCTTTGCCCGGATGGAGGCTGCGGGCTTCACCTATCGCGACATCACCGAGGACGAGACGCTGGCCGGTTTCGTGATCTGAGCCCGGGCACAGGGATCACTCCGCCATGATCATCACGGGGCTTTCCAGCCAGTGCTCCTGCAGATTGGCGCCGGGGCCGATCCGGTCGATCACGGCGAAAAGCGCGGGCGCCGACAGCGGCGTCAGCACCCCGTGCCATATGCCGCGCAGATAGTTCACGCCCTGCCCCGGCGCGGTCAGAAAGGCGCGCGGCGCCCCGGGCGCGCCGCCTTCATCGGGGGCCACGACCACCAGAAAAGGCTTGGCCTGCATGGGAATGAAGGCCTGACTGCCCTCGGGGTGCCGCTCCAGCATCTCCAGACTAAGGGGCAGCGCTCGCGGCTCGGCCCGAAAGATCGAGATGCCGGCCCGCCCGTCCCTGCCGAAATCCAGCCGCGCACGATCATGAAACCGCCCGCAGAGCCCCTGGTTGATCAGGCGATCCGGCGCGCCCTGCGCCTCCAGCACATCGCCGAAGGGGGCGAAGGCCTCGGCGGTCAGGGCCTGGGCGACGATCCGGCCCATGGCTCAGCCCGGCCCGAAGGCGCCGGGGCCGCGCAGGCGCACGTGGCGGTTCACATCCTTGTAGAGCAGATAGCGAAACCGCCCCGGCCCGCCGGCATAGCAGGCCTGCGGGCAGAAGGCGCGAAGCCACATGTAATCGCCCGGGCCGACCTCCACCCAGTCGCGGTTGAGCCGGTAGACCGCCTTGCCCTCCAGCACGTAAAGCCCGTGCTCCATCACATGGGTTTCCTCGAAGGGGATGACGCCGCCGGGCTCGAAATTGACGATATTGACATGCATGTCATGGCGCAGGTCGTCGGGTTCCACAAAGCGGGTGGTGGACCAGCGCCCTTCGGTATCGGGCATCGCGACGGGCGCGGTCGCGGCCTCGTCGGTCACGAAAGCCGGCGGCGGCGCGAGCCCCGGCGCAGATTCGTAGAGCTTGCGGATCCAGTGCAGGCGCAGGGGCTCCGCGCCGGAATTCTGCAACTGCCAGTCGGCGCCGGGGGGCAGATAGGCATAGCTGCCCGGGCTCAGGTCGTGGGTGCCGCCGTCAAGGCGCAACCGCCCGGCGCCATCGGTCACGAAAAGCACGCCCTCCGCGCCAGGGTCGGGCTCTGGCGTGTCGCTTCCGCCGCCGGGGGCGATATCCATGATGTAATGACTGAAAGTTTCGGCGAAACCGCTCAGCGGGCGCGCGATGATCCAGGCCCGTGTCCGCTGCCAGCCGGGTAGAAACGAGGCGACGATATCGCGCATGACGCCTGCGGGGATCACCGCATAGGCTTCGGTCAACACCGCACGGCCGGTGTGCAGCGCGCTTTGCGGCGGCAGCCCCCCGGGCGGCGAGGCATAGGGGCGGTTTTCTTCGGTCATCGCGGTCCCTCCTTGGGCGGCCACGGGCGCGGCGCAATCACGGCTGGCCCGGTGTTGACGCAAGCCCGGTTTTGCCCGAAGTCCTAGACCGGGGCACGGGTCCCTGCAAGCCGGGGGTTGGGCGATGGCTGACGGGTATCTGACAACGCATGTGCTGGACACCGCGCGCGGTGTGCCGGCCGAGGGGCTGCGAATCGAGCTTTTCCGCATCCATGGCGCGCGCCGCACGGGCGTGGCCGAAAAGCTGACCAATGCCGACGGGCGCACCGATGGCCCGATCCTGCCACGGGCCGACTTCGCGCCCGGGCTTTACGAACTGGTGTTCCACGCCGGCGCCTATCTGCGCGCCACCGGGCAGGCGGGGGCGGAGCCGCTTTTTCTCGATCTCGTGCCGATCCGCTTCGGCATGGCCGGGGACAGCCATTACCATGTACCGCTTCTGCTGTCGCCCTACGGATATTCGACCTATCGCGGCTCCTGAAAGCGCGGCAATTTCGGCCGGTCACAGGGGCGGCGCCGATCAGTGCTTGCGCGCGCGGCGCCAAGGCGCATTCTGGGGTCGTAGCGAAACCGGGGGCGGGGCCGATGTTCGAACTGGCGATTGCGGGGGCATGGATCGAATTCGCGTTGCGCTGGCTGCATGTGATCACGGCCATCGCATGGATCGGGTCGTCGTTTTATTTCATCGCGCTGGATCTGGGCCTGCGCAAGGCGCCCGACATGGCCAAGGGCGTGCACGGCGAGGAATGGCAGGTCCATGGCGGGGGGTTTTACCACATCCAGAAATACCTCGTCGCGCCCGAGCGTCTGCCACAGCATCTGACATGGTTCAAATGGGAGGCCTACGCCACATGGCTTTCAGGCTTCGCGCTGATGGTGCTGATCTATTACATCGGGGCGGAATTCTACCTGATCGACCGCGAGGTGGCCGATCTGCCGGTCTGGGCGGCGGTGGCGATCTCGGCAGGCTCGCTCGTCTTCGGCTGGCTTGCCTATGATCTGATCTGCAAGTCGCGGCTGGGCGACAGCACCACCGGGCTGATGCTGGTGCTGTATGTGCTGCTCGTGGCCATGGCATGGGGTTATGCGCAGGTCTTCTCGGGCCGGGCCGCGCTGCTGCATCTGGGCGCCTTCACCGCGACGATCATGGCGGCGAATGTGCTGATGATCATCATTCCCAACCAGCGCATCGTCGTCGCCGACCTGCGCGCCGGGCGGGAGCCCGATGCGAAATACGGCCGGATTGCCAAGCAGCGCAGCCTGCACAACAATTACCTGACCCTGCCGGTGATCTTTCTGATGCTGTCGCATCACTATCCGCTGTCTTTCGCCACCGACTGGAACTGGCTGATCGCCGCGCTGGTCTTTCTGATGGGTGTCACGATCCGGCATTTCTTCAACACGATGCATGCGGGCGGCGGCAAGCCGTGGTGGACATGGGGGCTCACGGCGGCGGTCTTTGCGCTGATCGTCTGGCTTTCGGCGCTGCCGCAGGCCCCGCGCGACGATCTGGCGAGCCTCTCGCCGGCCGAGGCGCGTTTCGCCGCGGCGCCCGGCTTTGAAGAAGTCCACTGGGTCATGCTGGGTCGCTGCACCATGTGCCACGCAGACGATCCGCCATGGCCGGGGCTGCACTGGGCGCCCAAGGGTGTGCGGCTCGAGACCGAGGCCGATGTGGCGCGCCATGCGCGCGAGATTTACCTGCAGAGCGGTCGCAGCCATGCCATGCCTCCGGGCAACCTCAGCTGGATCAGCGACGAAGAGCGCGCGCTCATCCGCGAATGGTATCGGGCGGCGACACGGTCCTGAACGCTACGGACGCAGCCGGCCTCCGACCGTCGCGAGCGCAGACGAACAGGATTGCAACGGACAGGATGCGATGACGATCACGACACAGGCAACCACGCCCATCCCGGGGCAGAAGCCCGGCACTTCGGGACTGCGCAAGAAGACCCGCGTCTTCATGCAGCCCGGCTATCTGGAGAATTTCGTGCAATCCGTCTTCAACGGCGTGGGCGGGATCGAAGGGCGGACACTGGTCCTTGGCGGCGACGGGCGCCATTTCAACGACCGCGCGGCGCAGATCATCCTCAAGATGGCCGCGGCGGCGGGCGCGGCCCGGGTGATCGTCGGGCAAGGGGCGCTTCTGTCGACGCCGGCGGCCTCGCATCTGATCCGGCTGCGCAAGGCCGATGGCGGACTGGTCCTGTCGGCCAGCCATAACCCCGGCGGGCCGGATGCGGATTTCGGGGTGAAATACAACATCGCCAACGGCGGTCCCGCACCCGAGGCGGTGACCGACGCCATCCACCGCGCCTCCGAGGGCTTGCGCGCATACCGCATCCTCGACGCAGCCGACGCCGATCTGTCGCGCCCGGGCGAGGCCCGGCTGGGCGAGATGATCGTGGAAGTGGTCGATCCGGTCGCCGATTACGCCGACCTCATGGAACGGCTCTTTGATTTCGACACCATTCGCGCCCTGCTGGCCGGCGGCTTCCGGCTGCGCTTCGACGCGATGCACGCGATCACCGGCCCCTATGCCCGCGCCCTGCTGGAGGATCGGCTGGGCGCGGCGCCCGGCAGCATTGTGAACGCAACACCGCTGCCGGATTTCGGCGGCGGCCATCCCGATCCGAATCCGGTCTGGGCGGCGGACCTTGTGGGCGCGATGACCGGCCCAGAGGCCCCCGATTTCGGCGCGGCATCGGATGGCGACGGGGATCGCAACATGATCCTCGGCCGCGACGTCTATGTCACGCCGTCGGATTCGCTGGCCGTTCTGGCGGCCAATGCCCATCTGGCCCCGGGCTATGCCGACGGGCTGCGCGGGGTGGCGCGGTCGATGCCGACCAGCCGCGCGGTGGATGTGGTGGCCGACGCCCTTGGCATCCCCTGCCATGCCACCCCGACCGGCTGGAAATTCTTCGGCAACCTGCTCGATGCCGGGCAGGCCACGCTCTGCGGCGAGGAAAGCGCGGGCACCGGGTCGGACCATGTGCGCGAAAAGGACGGGCTCTGGGCGGTGCTGTTGTGGCTCAACATCCTCGCGGTGCGCGGCCAGTCGGTGGCCGAGATCATGGCCGATCACTGGGCCCGCTTCGGGCGGCATTACTATTCGCGCCATGATTACGAGGGGGTAGAGGCCGAGGGCGCGGCGCGGCTGATCGACGGGTTGCGCGCCCGGCTCGCCACACTGCCGGGCCAGAGTTTCGCGGGGCTTGCGGTCACGGCGGCCGAGGATTTCGCCTATCACGATCCGGTCGATGGCTCGGTCAGCCGGGCGCAGGGCGTCCAGATCGGGCTCGAAGGCGGCGCGCGCGTGGTCTTTCGCCTGTCGGGCACCGGCACCGAGGGCGCCACGCTGCGGGTCTATCTGGAACTGGCCGAGGCCGATCCGGCGCGGCTGCACGATGATCCGCAGACGGCCCTCGCCCCGGTGATCGCGGCGGCGGAGGCCTTGGCCGGGATCACCCGCCACACCGGGCGAAAGGCCCCCGACGTGATCACCTGAAAGGCCGGAAACGGCCGACGGACAGGTGCCACCGGCCGCAGACAGAGCCGTCACCACAGCGCGGCACCGGCCAGCCCGGACGCGTGGCCATCCCTTGCCGGGGGTCTTGCGGCGGTTGTGCGGGCAAGCACAGCACGGGCTTGGGCCGGCGCGCCGGGGCGCGGTCTGTCGATCCGGTCGCGGCGAGGGCTTCCATCCCGCGCCCCGTTGGCGCAGGCTGGGCCGGCACGCAAACAGGTGCGGGAGGACAGGCAGACCATGGCGAAAGGCTGCTGCGGAGCGATCGGGCGCGCGGGCCGCGCGGATCAGGCCGCCCCGGCCCTGCCTGCGGGGGGGGCCTCGGCCGGCCTGTGCGCAGCGCTCGCCGAAACGTTGGTGCATATCCCGGCGGGTTTTTTCGACATGGGCACCCGCCGCCCGCGCTATCCGGACGATTTCGAGGGCCCGCAGCGGCGGGTCTGGCTCGATACCTACCGGATCGGGCGCTTTGCGCTGACCAACGCACTCTTTGCCCGCTTCGTCGCCGAATCCGGCCATGTCACCGTGGCCGAGCGCGAGGGCTGGTCCTATGTCTTCCACAGCTTTCTGGACGACATCACGGCCTATCCCAACAGCCCGCCGGGCACGCCGTGGTGGCGGCAGGTCCGCGGCGCCTGCTGGGCCGCGCCCGAAGGCCCGGGCAGTTCCATCGCGGGGCGCGAGGATCATCCCGTCACCCATGTCGCATGGGAAGATGCCGCAGCCTTTTGCGCCTTCTGCGATCTGCGCCTGCCCACCGAGGCCGAATGGGAAAAGGCCGCCCGCGGCGGGCTGAAGGGCAAGAAATTCCCCTGGGGCAACGCGCTGGAACCCGAAGGAACCCATCGCCACAATGTCTGGCAGGGGGAGTTTCCGCTGCGCGACACCGCCGCCGACGGATATGCCGGCACCGCGCCGGTGGATGCCTACCAGCCCAACGGCTTCGGCATCTGGAACATGACCGGCAATGTCTGGGAATGGTGCGCCGACTGGTTCGGCCCGCCGCCGCCCGCGCGGCCCGGCCAGCCCCTGCGCAACCCGCGCGGCCCGGAGACGGGAGAGAGGCGGGTGGTGCGCGGCGGCTCCTACCTCTGCCACGCCTCCTATTGCGAGCGCTATCACGTCCATTCGCGCACCGCGAACACGCCCGACAGTTCGACCGGCCACATGGGATTCCGGATCGCGGCGGACTGAGCGGCGGACTGAGCGGCG
>SKUV01000339.1 GCA_007129775.1 Paracoccaceae bacterium
CATGAACCCAGCCTGTTCTACGGGTCACTGGGCGAACGCACGGTACTGACGGAAGCGGCCTACTACCGCTTCGTCTTCTGGTACGGGATGGCAATCCCCCCGCCGCCGCCGAGGCCCGCGCGATGCCCGACACGGCCCCGGCCGAGACCACGGCGGACCCGATGATCGAGGCCGAGCGGATCACCAAGATCTACCACATCAAGGAGGGGCTCTTCGGCGCCAAGAAGGAGATCCGCGCGGTCGATGACGTGTCCCTGACCGTGCGGCGGGGCGAAACCGTGGCGCTGGTGGGTGAAAGCGGGTCGGGCAAGTCCACTCTGGCGCGGATCATCCTTGGCCTGACCGAGGCGACTTCGGGGAGCGTGCGCCTGCAGGGGCAGGACATCGCCGGCATGCCGGATACCGCCCGCGCGCGGCTGGTGCAGCCGATCTTTCAGGACCCCTATTCCTCGCTCAACCCGCGGCGCACGGTGGCCGAGATCATCGCCCGCCCGCTGCACCTGCGCGGTGTCGCCGCGTCCGAGCGGATGAAGCGCGCGCAGGAGATGATGGAAGTGGTGCGCCTGCCGGTGCGGCTTCTGCACAGCTATCCGCTGCACCTGTCGGGCGGGCAACGCCAGCGCGTGGCCATCGCGCGCGCCATGGTCAACCGCCCCGAGGTGCTGATCTGCGACGAGCCGACCTCGGCGCTGGATGTCTCGGTGCAGGCGCAGATTCTGAACCTGCTGGCCGATCTGCAGGCCGAATTCGGGCTGACCACGCTGATCATCACCCATGACATGGCCGTGGTGCATCAACTGGCGCAGCGCGTGGCGGTGCTCTTGCAGGGCAAGCTGGTGGAGGAAGGCCCGGCCGCGCAGGTGCTGATCGCCCCGCGCGAGGAATATACCCGCGCGCTGCTGCAGGCCGCGCCGCGGTTCGACATGGCCCTCATGGACGGGGCCGCTGCCCCATGACGACACGAGATAACGATATGACCGAGCAGCCCGAGACGTTGTTCGCGCCCGCGCGGCTCTGGCAGGCGTGGCTGGAGGTGGAGGTGGCGCTGGCCGAGGCGCAGGCCGAACTGGGCATCATTCCCGACTGGGCCGCCGAAGGCATCGCGCGCGTCGCCGATGTGGAGGTGCTGGGTCTCGAGGTGCTGGAGGCCGAGGCCGCGCGCACCATGGCGCCGATCCATGCGCTGACCCGCGTCGTCTCGGCCCGGGCGGGCAAGGCGGGCGCCTATGTCCACTGGGGCGCGACCACGCAGAACGTGATGCAGACCGGCCGGCTCTTGCTGATGCGGCGTGCACTGGCGCATCTGCGCGGGCATCTGGCCGAGGCGCTCGACCGGTTGGGGGCGATGGCCGAACGCCACGCCGAAACCCCGATGATCGCGCGCACCAACCGCCGCCATGCGCTGCCCGTCACATTCGGCTTCAAGCTTGCCGGCTGGATCGAGGAACTGGCCCGCGCCGCGGACCGGCTGGACGCGATGGAAGCGCGCGTCATGGTGTTGCCCTTCGGCGGTGCTGTAGGCGCGATGCATGCCTTCGGCGGGCAGGGGCAGGAGATCAACGCCCGCATGGCCGCACGTCTGGGGCTTGGCGAAATGCTGGTGCCGGGCCGCGCGGTCAATGACCTTTTCGCCGATTTCATCGCCACCACCGGGCTTCTGGCCATGAGCCTGGAGCGGATCGCGCGCGAATGCTATCGCCTGATGGCCGAAGAAGTGGGCGAATTGTCGGAAACGCTGGGCCACAGCGTCGTCGGGTCTTCGACCATGCCGCACAAGGTCAATCCCAAGCTGGTGGTGCATGTGATCGCCATGGCGAGCGATCTGCGCGCCTCGGTCGCGCCGGGGATGGAGGCGACACTGACCGCGAACGAGGGCGATTCGGCCGCCAATCACCTGATGGTGCGCACGCTCGACCGGGCTGTGCCGCTGGCGTGGAAACTGGCGCGCGCCTTTGCCGAACTGACCGCCAAGATCACCCCCGCGCCCGAACGGATGGCCGCCAATCTGGCGCTGTCGGGTGCGCAGACCGCCTCGGAACGGCTGATGATGCTGATGGCCCCGGTGCTGGGGCATCTGCAGGCCCATGATCTGTTGCACGACATGCTGGCCGAGCCCGGCGCCGACCCGGGCGACATCGCTGCGCGCGTGGCTGCACTGACCGCGCTGGAGGGCCGGATCACCGAGGCCGAGGCCCGCGCGGCGCTCGATGCGACCACCTATGTGGGCGAAAGCGCGCGCATCGCGCGGGAAGGCGCGGCGCTGGCGGCCGCACGCGCCGGGCAATTGCGCGAACGTGCGGCCGATGGCGGTGCCGCGCCGGGCTACAGCACCTCCAGATCGCGTGCGCAGGCGGGATCGGCGGCGCGCTGATCCTCGACCGCGGCGGCCAGCGCGTCCAGAAACCGTTCTGAAAGGGCGCTGCGGGCACCCTTGGGGTGCAGACTGGCATAGGTGATCCAGTGCGCGTCATCCAGCGGGCGCAGCACGGCGGCGTCGCTGTCGTCCAGCGGACCGCCGGCGCAGATGCGGTCGATCAGCGTGACACCCAGCCCCGCGCGCACCATCTGGACGACCAGCGGTGTGGCGTTCGTCTCGATCCACGGTTGCGGCGGCGGGCCGGTGCGGCCCAGCAGATCGTCGATCCGGTCGCGCCAGCGTTGGCCGGGGCGCAGCCCGATCAGCGGTGCGGCGGCCAGATCGGCCAGCGAGACCGACGCCTGCGCGGCCAGCGGATGGGCGCGCGGCAGCAGCGCGCCAATGCGCGACTTCAGGATCGGCACCGGCTCCAGCGGGATGATGGAGTTCTCGACCGGCAACGAGATCAGGCCGAGGTTGTAACTGCGCGCCGCCACCTTGCTTTCGATGTCGAAGCGGGTCTCGACGCTGATGCTGCAGCGGAAATCGAGGCCGCCCGCCTTCATCCGCGCCAGCGCCGGGCTGATCATGCCGCTGGCCAGCGGTGCCCCCGTCACCACCGACAGCCAGTCGCGCGTGCGCCGGCCGATGTCGGCGGCTAGCGTCGGGATTTCCTCCAGCCCGTCAAGGGTGTGCATGATCGAGCGATAGAACAGGTCGCCATCCTCGGTCAGCAGTAGCTGCCGGTTGGCCCGCGAAAACAGCGTGAGGTTCAACTCGTGCTCCAGCAGGAGGATCAGACGGCTGGCGGCGGAACTTGAGGTGTTCATCTGCCGCGCCGCGGCGCTGAGCGAGCCCGAGAGCACGATCTCGCGAAAAAGCTGGAGCGCGCGCAGGTTCATGGCGCGCCCGGGTCGCTGCGGCGCAGGGCCGGGTCGGTGCGGGTCTCGGCTGTCATGCACTCCCTCCGCGATGCCCGTGACCACACGAGACTACGAAACCGGTGCGGGACTGTCACCCGCCTTGGCCGCGAATTGCGCCGGCGCTGGTCAGGCCGCTGGCGGGCCGACCGAGGCACGGCGCACGATCTCGATCGGGATGGTGGCACTGCGCGGCTCCGCGCCCGGCGCCTTCATCGCCTCCAGCAGCAGTTCCGCGCCCGCCCGCCCGATCCCGATGACATCGCGGCGCAGCGCCGTCAGGCCGGGGCGGTGCAATTCGGCCAGCGGCGTGTCATCGCAGACAAGCAGCGACATCTCCTCCGGCAGCCGGCATCCGGCGGCATGAAGCGCGCGCAGCGCCCCGGTCAGAAGCTGGCCGCCGCCGACGATCATCGCGCTTGGCCGGTCCGCAGCCGGCCGGCGCAGCACGCCGGCCATGGTGCGCTCTGCATCGGCGGCGGTCGCGGGCGTGTGCAGGGTCACGAAACGCGCATCAGGGTTCAGGCCGCGGGCGCGCAGGCCCGCCTCGAAGGCGCGCAGCCGTGCGCGCCCGGGCCTCGTGCACAGCGGGCCGAGCATCAGCCCGATGCGCCGGTGACCGGCCCCGACAAGCTCTGTCAGAGCGGCGTCCATCCCCTGCGCGTGATCGCTCAGCACGCTGTGGCAGGGCAGGGGCGCCTCGCGGTCGAGCAGGACGACCGGGCAGCCCCCGTCGCCCGCGGCCAGCGCGGCGTGCCAATCCGCGCCGGTGTCATCCGACAGCGCCAGCAACAGCCCGTCCACCCGCCGGCCCCGGAAATGCCGCAGCGCCGCGGCATCGCCCCGCGCGGTTCCGTGCGAACTCATCAGCGTGACGAGGTAGCCCGCCGCGCTGAGCGTCGCCTCCGCGCCCAGCATGATCTCGGCGAACAGGGGGTTTGCAATGTCGTCGATCACGACGCCCACGGTGCGCGTGGTTCCCCGTCGCAGGTCCGAGCCGACGAGATTGACCTGATAGCCCAGTGCCTCCACGGCCTCCAGCACCCGCTGGCGCAGGGCCGGGGTGACATTGGGATTGCCGTTGAGCACCCGCGACACCGACGAGATCGCCACACCGGCCCGCCGGGCGACATCGCGGATGCCGACGCGCCCGCCGCGCACCGCCTCGCCTTTGCGCTCTGGGTCCGGTTCCATCGCGGACTGCCGCCTTTCGCCCTTGTGCCGCAGCCCTTGCCGGGCGGTGGCGCGGCAGGGCAGCGCCATCGTCATCGCGATACGGGGCGGTTTCGTCAACACCCCGGCTGCGCGCCCGCCACTACGCACCGATTGCCGGGCCTTGACCGCCCCGAGCGCAGCCTTTAGGTTTTGGAAACGTTTCCAAGGCCGCGGGCGACACTCCGCCGCCGCAACCGAAGGGGCTTGCCATGAAGATCGTCGATATCGAGGTCACGCCGATCGTGGTGCCGCTCGCCAGGACATTCCGCGGCTCGAAATACCAGATGAGCGAACGCGCCACGCTGATCGTGCGCCTGATCACCGACGACGGCCCCGTGGGCCTGACCTACAACGGCGACGAGGTCGACACCCAGGTCGAGATCGCCAGGATCATCACCGACGAGATCCTGCCGCTGATCAAGGGGCGCGACCCCTCGCGCACCGAGGATATCTGGGAGCAGATGAAGCCGCTGACCTTCGACATCCTGCGCGACCGCAAGCTGGTGATCATGGCCATGTCGGCGGTCGACTCGGCCTGCTGGGACGTTGTGGGCAAACTGGCGGGCCTGCCGCTCTATCGTCTGTGGGGCGGCTATCGCGACAGCCTGCCGATCATCGCCATCGGCGGCTATTACGGGCTGAGCCATGGCGAGCTTGCCGCCGAGGTCGAGGCCTATATCGACATGGGGATCGGCGGCTGCAAGATGAAGGTCGGCGGGGCCTCGCCCCGGGAGGATGCGGAGCGGTTTCTGGCCATGCGCAAGGCCGGTGGCGACGATTTCATCCTCATGGCCGATGCCAATCAGGGCTACACCCAGGCCGAGGCGCTGGAATTCGCGCGCCTTGTCGCCCATGGCAACCCCCGCTGGCTGGAAGAGCCGGTGCGCTGGGACAATGCCCGCAACGACCTGCGCGACGTGCGCTATCGCACCGGCCTGCCCGTCGCGGCGGGGCAGAGCGAGGTCGGGCGCATGGATGCGCGCGACCTGATGGCGGCGGGCGCCATCGATGTGTGCAATTTCGATGCCTCATGGTCGGGCGGCCCCACCGAATGGCTGCGGGTGGCGGGCTGCGCGGCCTGCTACGGTGTGCAGATGGCCCATCACGAGGAACCGCAGATCGCCGCCCACCTTCTGGCAGGCATCGCCCATGGCACCTATGTGGAATGTTTCCACCCCGACCGCGACCCGCTCTTCTGGAACCTGCTGACCAGCCGGGGCGAATGCCGGGACGGGTTCTATTCCGTGCCGCAGGGCCCCGGGCTGGGGATCGAACTGGACGAGGATTATGTGGCCAGATATCGGGTGAACGGCTGAAATTGCCGCGCCGCAGATTAAGGGAGCCTGACCATGCCTGCCAAGCACAGCTCTGCCGGACAGATGCTCGCCGAGCGCATCGCCGCAAGCCGCTTCGAAGATATCGATCCGAAGGCCCGGGACTATGCGCGCGTCCTGATCCTCGATCTGTTGGGCAACGGGCTGGCGGGCAGCGCGCTCGATCTGTCCGTTGATCTGCTGGAAACCGCCCGGGGCTGGGGGGGCGGGGATATTCCGGTCTGGGGGGAGGGCGCGCTTTTGTCGGCGCCCGACGCTGTGCTGGTGAATGCCCACCGGGCCCATTGCCTCGAATTCGATGCCTTCAACGAGGCGGCGGTGGTGCATCCCGTGACGGTGGTGCTGCCCTGTGCGCTGGCGATGGTGACGCGGCTGCGGGCGCAGGGCCGCGAGGTGTCGGGCCGGGATCTGGTGCACGCCGTGGTGGTCGGCGTGGATACCGCCTCGGCCGTGGGGATTGCTGCGACCGAGACCCTGCGCTTTTTCCGGCCGGCGACGGCGGGCGCCTTCGGCGGGGTCGCGGCCATCGCGGCGCTGGCGGGCTGGCCGGCGGAGCGCACGCTCAACGCCATGGGGCTGGCGCTGGGCTTTGCCTCGGGCACGATGCAGGCGCATGAGGAAGGTTCCAGCGCGATGGCGCTGATCGTGGGGATGAACGGGCGCGCGGCGATGACGGCGGCCGATCTGTCACTGGTCGATTTCCACCCGCCCCGCGCCGTGTTCGAGGGCCGCTTCGGGTTTTACAACGTGATCGAGGCCGGCGGCGATATCGACGCCTTTCGCGGCGCCATCCCCGACATCGGCACCGGGCGCAACGTGCTGGGCACGGCGATCAAGCCCTATCCCTCGGGCCGCGCCACCCACGGCGCGACCTACGCGCTGGAACAGCTTGCCCGCCGGCGCCCGCTGACGGCGGAAACGGTGGAACACCTGCTGGTGGAGGTTCCGCCGCTCATCGCCTCGCTGGTGGGCCGCCCGGTGGTGGCGGATATGGCGGTGAATTACGCGCGCCTCTCGCTGCCCTATCTGGCGGCGCGGTTCCTGCTCGATGGCGGGATCGATACGGACAGCTTCGCGCCCGAAAGGATGCTCGATCCGCGCACGCTGGAACAGTCGCGCAAGGTCGAGATCCGGGTGAAGGACACGGGCGATCCCAACGCCTTCAACCCGCACGAGGTGACGGTGCGCTATCGCGACGGCGCGTCGGACAGCCTGCGTGTGGATCATGTGCTGGGCGCGCCCGACTGCCCGCTTCCGCCCGAGCGGGTGCGCGAAAAGTTCCGGCGCAACGCGGCGGAGGCGCGGCACCCGCTCGCCCCGGCGCAGATCGCGGCGCTGGAGGCGATGGTGGACGGGCTGGAAACGCTGGGCTCCGCCGAGGCGCTGGTGGGCGCCATGGTCGGGGACATCAGCGGGCCGAAGGGGCATGGCTGATCCCGCCGCGCCCGAGGCGCCCCCGACCTCGGCAACCGAGGCGCTGGTAAAAGCCGCCCGTGCCCGCGCCCGCGCCGAGGGCGTCGATCCGACAGCCGAGGCGCTCCTGACCCGTGCGCTGATCGCCGCCGCCCGGGGCAGCGCCCATCCCGATGCGGTGCGGCTTGCCCGTGTTGTCGCAGCCACCACCCTTGGCGGGACGCTGCCGACCCCGGGGCGGG
>SKUV01000349.1 GCA_007129775.1 Paracoccaceae bacterium
TCGAGGCCGCGATGCAGACGGTGCTCGGCTCGGCCCGGTCGATGGGTATCGAGGTGAAAGGGTAAGTCATGGCCAAGTTCGGAAAACGCACCCGCACCGCACGCGCTGCTGTCGACGGCAAGCAGAACCTGCCGCTGGAGGAAGCGGTGAGCCTGATCAAGGCGAATTGCTCGGCCAAATTCGACGAGACGATCGAGGTCGCGATGAACCTCGGCGTCGATCCGCGCCATGCCGACCAGATGGTGCGCGGCGTTGTCAGCCTGCCCAACGGCACCGGCAAGACGGTGCGCGTGGCGGTCTTTGCCCGCGGCCCCAAGGCCGACGAGGCCAAGGAGGCCGGCGCCGACATCGTGGGCGCCGAAGACCTGATGGAAACCATCCAGTCCGGCAAGATCGAGTTCGACCGTTGCATCGCGACGCCGGACATGATGCCGCTGGTGGGCCGTCTGGGCAAGATCCTCGGCCCGCGTAACCTGATGCCCAACCCAAAGGTCGGCACGGTGACGATGGATGTCGCCGGTGCGGTCACGGCGGCCAAGGGCGGCGAGGTGCAGTTTCGCGTTGAAAAGGCGGGGATCGTGCATGCCGGCGTCGGCAAGGCTTCGTTCGACGAGGCCAAGCTGGTGGAGAACATCCGCGCCTTCGTCGATGCCGTTTCGCGCGCAAAGCCGACCGGCGCCAAGGGTGCGTACATGAAAAAGGTCTCGGTCTCCTCCACGATGGGGCCGGGCGTGTCGGTTGATCTGGCTTCGGCCACGGGCAACTGACGACAAGCGAATTCCCCGGCCTCCGGGCCGGGCGAATGGCGGGGTGCGGCCCTTGGCTTTGCCCCGTCCTGTCCGAGACGGCGGGCGCCCCTGCGGGGCTTAATCTCCTGCCCGAGATGGGGAACGAGACGGATTTTCGGGGAATTCCCCGGGTGATCTTGGCCTCGCAACCCTGTTGCGGACCCGAACGCCCCCCAAGCGGGGGCACCAAAGAGCCGGGGGGCACGCGCCCCCCAAGACTGGAGTGAAACTGTGGATAGAGCCCAGAAAGAGAAAGTGGTCGAGGAACTCGGCCAGATCTTCGAAAGCTCTGGCGTCGTGGTGGTTGCCCGCTACGAAGGTCTCACCGTTGCCGAGATGCAGGTCCTGCGTGGCGCGATGCGCGTCGCGGGCGGGGCCGTGCGTGTCGCCAAGAACAGGCTCGCCAAGATCGCCCTTGAGGGAAAGCCCTGCGAAAGCATCGGCAGCCTTCTTACGGGCATGACCGTTCTCGCCTATTCCGAAGACCCCGTCGCCGCGGCGAAGGTGGTTCAGGACTTCACCAAGGACAACAAGAAACTGGTTGTTCTTGGTGGGGCCATGGGCGCGACGGCGCTGGACCCTGCCGGGGTCGAAGCCGTGTCGAAGATGCCGTCCCGCGAGGAGCTTATCGCCTCCGTCGTGGCCTGCATCGGCGCCCCGGCATCGGGCCTTGCGGGCGCCATTGGCGCACCTGCTTCGAACATCGCCGGCATCCTGTCCTCGATCGAGGATCGGGCTGCCGCCTGAGCAACGTGACATCTTCGTGCGGGCCATGGCCTCGCGTCGGAACACAAATGTAAGAACGGAAACGGAAAAATGGCTGATCTGAAAGCACTTGCCGAGCAAATCGTGAACCTCACGCTGCTTGAAGCGCAGGAACTGAAAACCATCCTGAAGGATGAATACGGCATCGAGCCCGCCGCCGGCGGCGCGGTGATGATGGCCGGCCCGGCCGCTGGCGGCGATGCCGGCGGGCCCGCGGAAGAGCAGACCGAATTCGACGTGATCCTCGTCGATGCCGGCGACAAGAAAATCAACGTGATCAAGGAAGTTCGCGCGATCACCGGTCTGGGCCTGAAAGAGGCCAAGGATCTGGTGGAAGCCGGCGGCAAGGCGGTGAAAGAGCAGGCTCCGAAGGCAGAGGCCGAGGAGATCAAGAAAAAGCTCGAGGAAGCCGGCGCCAAGGTCGAACTCAAGTGATCGCGCGGGGCGCCGCGGGTGCCCCTGCCTGAAAATTTGGCTGGGCCCGGAGAAATTCGGGCCCGGCCTGATCTGTTTTCCGGACAGGGCTTTGGCGGCGGCGCCTGCCAGAGCATTGTCCAGGGGCAGATCGCGGGTTCGGGAGCAGGCCGGTGGGACGGCCAGCAGGAATGGAACCCCGCCTCTTTTCGCATACTTTGCGCGGCCGGAGCCCGACGGCCCGCGCATCGGCGAAACCTGAAAGGTGATCTACAGCATGTCGCAAGTATATGTCGGCCAGAAGCGTATCCGCCGTTTGTTCGGCAAGATCCGCGAAGTTCTGGAGATGCCGAACCTGATCGAGGTTCAGAAATCCTCCTATGACCTTTTCCTGCGCTCGGGCGACGGCCCGGACCCGCTGGATGGCGAGGGGTTGATGGGCGTCTTCCAGTCGGTTTTTCCGATCAAGGATTTCAATGACACCGCCACGCTCGAATTCGTGAAATACGAGTTGGAGAAGCCGAAATACGATGTGGAGGAATGTCAGGCCCGCGACATGACCTATGCCGCGCCGCTGAAGGTGACGCTGCGGCTGATCGTGTTCGATGTGGATGAGGACACCGGCGCGCGTTCGGTCAAGGACATCAAGGAACAGGATGTCTTCATGGGCGACATGCCCCTGATGACCGGCAACGGCACCTTCGTCGTCAACGGCACCGAGCGTGTGGTGGTCAGCCAGATGCACCGCTCGCCCGGTGTGTTCTTCGACCATGACAAGGGCAAGACCCATTCTTCGGGCAAACTGCTGTTCACCTGCCGCATCATCCCCTACCGCGGCTCGTGGCTGGATTTCGAATTCGACGCCAAGGATCTGGTGTTCGCCCGGATCGATCGTCGCCGCAAGCTGCCGGTGACCACGCTACTTTATGCGCTGGGGCTGGATCAGGAAGGCATCATGGATGCCTATTACGATACCGTCACCTACCGGCTGGAGAAGAACAAGGGCTGGGTCACCCGCTTCTTCCCCGATCGGGTGCGCGGCACGCGCCCGGCCTTCGATCTGGTGGATGCCGCCTCGGGCGAGGTGATCCTCAAGGCCGGCGAGAAGGCCACGCCGCGGATGGTCAAGAAATGGATCGACGAGGGCGAGGTCACCGAGCTTCTGGTTCCCTTCGACCAGATCGTCGGCCGGTTCGTTGCCCGCGACATCATCAACGAGGAAACCGGCGAGATCTATGTGGAGGCCGGGGACGAGCTGACGTGGGAACTCGACAAGGACGGCGAGGTCAAGGGCGGCACGCTCAAGGACCTGCTGGACAACGACACGACCGAGATCCCGGTGCTGGATATCGATAACGTAAATGTCGGCCCCTACATCCGCAACACCATGGCCGCGGACAAGAACCTCAACCGCGAGACCGCGCTGACCGATATCTACCGCGTCATGCGCCCGGGCGAGCCGCCGACCCTCGAAGGCGCGAGCGCGATGTTCGACACGATGTTCTTCGACAGCGAGCGCTATGACTTGTCGGCCGTGGGGCGCGTCAAGATGAACATGCGCCTCAACCTCGACAAGCCCGACACCCAGCGCACGCTGGACCGCGAGGATATCATTGCCTGCGTCAAGGCGCTGGTGGACCTGCGCGACGGGCGCGGCGAGATCGACGATATCGACCATCTCGGCAACCGCCGCGTGCGGTCGGTCGGCGAGCTGATGGAGAACCAGTATCGCATCGGCCTTCTGCGGATGGAGCGCGCGATCAAGGAGCGTATGTCGTCGGTCGAGATCGACACGGTGATGCCGCAGGATCTGATCAACGCCAAACCCGCCGCGGCCGCGGTGCGCGAGTTCTTCGGCTCCTCGCAACTGAGCCAGTTCATGGACCAGACCAACCCGCTTTCCGAGGTCACCCACAAGCGCCGTCTGTCGGCGCTCGGGCCGGGCGGGCTGACGCGCGAGCGTGCGGGCTTCGAGGTGCGCGACGTGCACCCCACCCATTACGGCCGGATGTGCCCGATCGAAACGCCCGAGGGCCAGAACATCGGCCTGATCAACAGCCTTGCCACCTTCGCGCGGGTCAACAAGTACGGCTTCATCGAAACGCCCTATCGCCGCGTGGTCGAGGGGCAGGTGACTGATGAAGTGGTCTATATGTCGGCCACCGAAGAGGCGCGCCACACCATCGCGCAGGCCAATGCCGTGCTCGATGACGCGGGGCGTTTCGTGAACGAGATGGTCTCGACCCGGCAGGGCGGGGAGTTCATGCTCAACCCGGTGGAGAATGTCGATCTGATCGACGTGTCGCCGAAACAGCTTGTCTCGGTCGCGGCCTCGCTCATTCCGTTTCTGGAAAACGACGACGCCAACCGCGCGCTGATGGGCTCCAACATGATGCGTCAGGCGGTGCCGCTCTTGCAGGCGGAGGCGCCTTTTGTGGGCACCGGGATCGAGCGTGTGGTCGCGCGCGACAGCGGCGCGGCGATCGTGGCGCGGCGCGGTGGCGTGATCGATCAGGTGGATGCAACACGTATCGTCGTGCGCGTGACCGATGATCTCGAACCCGGCGAGCCGGGGGTCGATATCTACCGGCTGCGCAAGTTCACCCGCTCCAACGCATCCTCGTGCATCAACCAGCGCCCGCAGGTGAATGTGGGCGACCGGGTGAGCCGGGGCGAGGTGATCGCCGATGGCCCCTCCACCGACATGGGCGAGTTGGCGCTGGGCCGCAACGTGGTCGTCGCCTTCATGCCGTGGAACGGCTACAATTTCGAGGATTCGATCCTGATTTCGGAGCGGATCCTGCGCGACGACGTCTTCACCTCGATCCATATCGACGAATACGAGGTGGCGGCGCGGGATACCAAGCTGGGCCCCGAAGAGATCACGCGCGACATCCCCAATGTCGGCGAGGAGGCGCTCCGGAACCTCGACGAGGCCGGCATCGTCTATATCGGGGCCGAGGTGCAGCCGGGCGACATTCTGGTGGGCAAGATCACGCCGAAGGGCGAAAGCCCGATGACGCCGGAAGAAAAGCTCTTGCGCGCGATCTTCGGCGAGAAGGCCAGCGATGTGCGCGACACCTCGCTGCGGCTGCCACCCGGCGCCTATGGCACGATCGTGGAGGTGCGCGTCTTCAACCGCCACGGCGTGGAGAAGGACGAGCGCGCGCTGCAGATCGAGCGTGAGGAAGTCGAGCGTCTGAGCCGCGACCGCGACGACGAGCTGGAAATCCTCGAGCGCAACATCTACGCGCGCCTGCGGCAACTGATCCTCGGAAAGACGGCGGTGAAGGGGCCGAAGGGCGTCAAGTCCGGCTCCGAGATCAATGACGAGTTGCTGGAAACGCTCAGCCGCGGCCAGTGGTGGCAGCTTGCGCTGGGCGAGGAAGCCGACGCGCAGGCGGTCGAGGCGCTGAATGCGCAATTCGAGGCACAGAAGCGCGCGCTGGAGGCCCGGTTCGACGACAAGGTCGAAAAGGTCCGCCGGGGCGACGATCTGCCCCCGGGCGTGATGAAGATGGTCAAGGTCTTCGTCGCGGTGAAGCGCAAGATTCAGGCCGGCGACAAGATGGCCGGGCGCCACGGCAACAAAGGCGTCATTTCCAAGGTCGTACCGATCGAGGACATGCCGTTTCTCGCCGATGGCACGCCGGTCGATTTCGTGCTCAACCCGCTGGGCGTGCCCAGCCGGATGAACGTGGGCCAGATCCTTGAAACACACATGGGCTGGGCCGCACGCGGCCTCGGCATCCGGATCGACGAGGCGCTGCAGGAATATCGCCGCTCGGGCGATCTGACGCCGGTGCGCGATGCGGTGCGGCTGGCCTATGGCGACGAGGTCTATGATCAGGCCTTCGCGGGCATGGAGAAGGACGCGCTTGTCACCTCGGCCGCGACTGTCACCACGGGCGTGCCCATCGCCACGCCGGTGTTCGACGGCGCCAAGGAGGCCGATGTCAACGACGCGCTGGTGCGGGCGGGTTTCGACCGGTCTGGGCAGTCCATCGTCTATGACGGGCGCACGGGCGAGGCCTTTGCCCGCCCGGTTACCGTCGGCGTGAAATACATGCTCAAGCTGCACCACCTCGTGGATGACAAGCTGCATGCGCGCTCCACCGGTCCCTACAGCCTCGTGACCCAGCAGCCGCTGGGCGGCAAGGCGCAGTTCGGCGGTCAGCGTCTGGGCGAGATGGAAGTCTGGGCGCTGGAAGCCTATGGCGCGGCCTACACGCTGCAGGAGATGCTCACCGTCAAGTCCGACGACGTGGCGGGGCGCACCAAGGTCTACGAATCCATCGTCAAGGGCGAGGATAATTTCGAGGCCGGCGTGCCGGAGAGCTTCAACGTGCTCGTCAAGGAAGTGCGGGGCCTCGGCCTCAACATGGAACTCCTGGATGCGGAAGAGGAATAGCGGCGCAGCGCGCCCCGTCCCCTCGACCCCCTGACATGTAAGGACACGCAATGAACCAGGAACTCACAACCAACCCGTTCAACCCTGCGGCCCCGATCAAGCAATTCGACGAGATCAAGATCTCGCTGGCCAGCCCCGAGCGGATTCTCAGCTGGTCCTATGGCGAGATCAAGAAGCCCGAGACGATCAACTACCGCACCTTCAAGCCCGAGCGTGACGGGCTCTTTTGCGCGCGTATTTTCGGTCCGATCAAGGACTACGAGTGCCTGTGCGGCAAATACAAGCGGATGAAGTATCGCGGCGTCGTCTGCGAGAAATGCGGCGTGGAGGTTACGCTGCAGAAGGTCCGGCGCGAGCGCATGGGCCATATCGAACTGGCCGCGCCCGTCGCCCATATCTGGTTTCTGAAATCGCTGCCGAGCCGGATCGGGCTGATGCTCGACATGACCCTGCGCGATCTGGAGCGGGTGCTCTATTTCGAGAACTATGTGGTGATCGAGCCCGGCCTGACCGACCTGAGCTATGGCCAGATGCTGACCGAGGAGGAATTCCTCGACGCGCAGGACAATTTCGGCGCTGACGCCTTCACCGCCAATATCGGCGCCGAAGCGATCCGAGAGATGCTGGCCGCGATCGATCTGGAGGCAACGGCCGAGCAGTTGCGCGAGGAGTTGAAGGAAGCCACGGGCGAGTTGAAGCCCAAGAAGATCATCAAGCGGCTCAAGGTGGTGGAGCAGTTCATCGTCTCGGGCAATCGCCCGGAGTGGATGGTGCTGACGGTGCTGCCAGTGATCCCGCCGGAACTGCGCCCGCTGGTGCCGCTGGATGGCGGCCGCTTCGCCACCTCCGACCTCAACGACCTATATCGCCGGGTGATCAACCGCAACAACCGCCTGAAGCGGCTGATCGAATTGCGCGCGCCCGATATCATCGTGCGCAACGAAAAGCGGATGCTGCAGGAAGCGGTGGACGCGCTCTTCGACAACGGCCGGCGCGGGCGTGTCATCACCGGCACGAACAAGCGGCCGCTCAAGTCGCTGTCGGACATGCTCAAGGGCAAGCAGGGCCGGTTCCGTCAGAACCTGCTCGGCA
>SKUV01000316.1 GCA_007129775.1 Paracoccaceae bacterium
GGCCGAACCACCAGAACAGGTGCTGCCAGAGAAGCGGGTCCCCGCCGGCCGCGGCGTCGTAGAACGTGGTGCCGATCTTGCGGTCGAGTTCGAGGAGGATCGTGCCGGCCACGAGTGGGGGGAACGCGAACAGGATCATCACCGAGGCCACGAACGACGCCCACACGAACACCGGGATGCGGCTCACCGCCATGCCGACGGCGCGGAAGCGGCCGACCAACGCGATGATCTCGATCGCTGCGACGATCCCGGCGACCTCGAGCATCGTCACGCCCAGCAACCAGAAGTCCAGGTTCAAGCCGGGTGAGAACTCGTCGGTGGTCAACGGCACGTAGGCGAACCAACCGCTGTCCGGTGCCGCCCCCACGACGAAGCTCGAGATCAGGAACAGCCCGCCCGCAACCTTGAGCCCCCACAACAGAGCCGGCGCCACCTGAAACAGAAGCGCCAGACCGAACCACGCCGCCATCGCCCAGATCGCCGCCCCGATGGCGCAGCCCAGCGCCATCATCGCGCCCGCCCGCGCGCCGGCGGTCACGCCCGTGCGCGCCGCCATCAGGATCGTCGGGCCGGGCGAGGCCGCCGCGAGCAGGTGCAGAAACCACGCCGCCGCGAAGGCCGAAACCGTCATTCCTTGTTGCGGCCCGTCACCGCATCGATATCGGGCGCGTCCACCGCCTTCATCCCCACCACGTGATAGCCCGCGTCCACATGCAGATTCTCGCCCGTGGTGCCGGTGCCGAGGTCCGACAGCAGGTAAAGCGCGGCCTTGCCCACCTCTTCCTGCGTGACGTTGCGGCGCAGGGGCGAATTCAGCTCGTTCCACTTCATGATATAGCGGAAATCGCCGATGCCGCTGGCCGCCAGCGTCTTGATCGGCCCGGCGGAGATGGCGTTGACGCGGATACCGTCCTTGCCCAGATCCTCGGCGATGTATTTCACCGATGCTTCCAGCGCGGCCTTGGCCACACCCATCACATTGTAATGGGGCATCACCCGCTCGGCGCCGTAATAGGTCATCGTCAGCAGGCTTCCGCCCTGCGGCATCAGCGCCGCGGCGCGCTGGCAGACGGCGGTGAAGGAATAGACGGAAATATCCATCGTCATGCGGAAATTGTCGGGGCTGGTGTCCACATAGCGGCCGCGCAATTCGCCCTTGTCCGAAAAGCCGATGGCATGGACGACGAAATCGAGGCTGCCCCAGATGTCGGCCAGATGCGCGAAAAGCGCGTCGAGCGAGGCCGGGTCGGCCACATCGCAGGCGATCAGTTCGCTGGCGCCGATGCTTTCGGCCAGTGGCGCCACGCGCTTGCGCAGGGTCTCGCCCTGATAGGAAAAGGCGATCTCGGCCCCGTGTGCGGCCAGCGCCTGCGCGATGCCCCATGCGATCGACTTGTCGTTCGCCACGCCCATGATCAGGCCACGCTTGCCCTGCATCAGCCCCGTTGACATTCCCGCGCCCTCGACCAGTTTCGCAAATGTCCAGATGCTTTAGGCGATTGCCCGAAGCGCATCAAGCGAAAGCGGCCCCGGCCCGGGCGCCCGAGGAGGAGAATCGATGAGCGAAAGAACCGGCATTTTCGCGGGCGACGACCCCTTCGCCATCGCCCGCAAATGGTTGGCCGAGGCCGAAAAATCCGAGCCCAATGACCCCAACGCCATCGCGCTCGCCAGCGTGGATGGCGACGGGCTGCCCAATGTCCGCATGGTGCTGCTGAAGGAGATCGAGGACGACGCTTTCGTCTTCTACACCAATTACGAAAGCCGCAAGGCGGCCGAGATCGAAGCCTCGGGCAAGGCGGCCTTCGTGATGCACTGGAAAAGCCTGCGCCGCCAGATCCGCGTGCGCGGCACGGTCGTGCGCGAGGACGGGCCGAAGGCCGATGCCTATTTCGCCTCGCGCTCGCTGAAAAGCCGGCTGGGCGCGTGGTCCTCGCGCCAGTCGCAGCCGTTGGCATCGCGCGCGACGCTGATGGCCGAGGTCGCGCGGCGCACCGCCGAGCTTGGCACCAATCCGCCGCGCCCGCCCTTCTGGGGCGGCTTTCGCATCGCGCCCGTGGAGATCGAGTTCTGGGCCGATGGCGCCTTTCGCCTGCACGATCGGTTCCGCTGGTCGCGCGAAGCGGCCGAAGGGGAGTGGAGCATCGCGCGGCTCTGCCCCTGAGCATGCGTTGCGCCCGGCCGGCTACACTTTTGCGTGTAGCCACCCCCTTGAATGTTGCTGCCGATTGAAGGCATGGTCCCGTCGCTCTAAGGGGCGACTGAAGGAATTCGGGACTGGAACGCATGCAATCCGAGAACGGCTCTGACCATCGTCGCGTGGCCGGCACGATCAAGTGGTTCGATCCGCAAAAGGGCTTCGGTTTCATCCTGTCCGAGGCCGGCGGGCCGGATATCCTGTTGCATATCAACGTCCTGCGGAACTACGGGCAGAATTCCATCAGCGACGGCACGGCGATCGAGGTGCTGGTGCAGCAGACCCGCCGCGGGCTGCAGGCGGTCGAGGTCGTCGCGGTTCACCTGCCGGCCAGCCCGGGCGAGACCCGGATGGAGGAACTGGCCGATATCTCCGCCGACGAGATCGCCGCGCTGCCGCTGCAGCCGGCGCGGGTGAAGTGGTTCGACAAGGTGCGCGGCTTCGGTTTCGCCAATATCTTCGGGGCGGAGCCGGATGTCTTCGTGCATGTGGATGTGCTGCGCCGGTCGGGCTTTGCCGAGGTCGCGCCGGGCGAGGCCATCGCCCTGCGCGCGATCGAGGGGGAGCGGGGCAGGATGGCGGTGCAGGTGGCGCCCTGGGAAGCGGCGCTGCCCGATCGGGGCTGACGCGGTTGCCACGCCCTGCAGCCGCAGGGGCGCGCCCGCCTCGGGGCGCGTCTCGGCGCGTCTCGGCGCGCGCGCGGGACGAATTTCGCTGCAAGGCGCCGCAGAGGCCGCTATGACATGTCCATGACCCGATCCGATCCGACGCCGATTCGCCGCCGCCGGGCCGCCCTGCCACTGCGCGGGGCGTTTCTGGCGCTGCTGCTGACGCTGGCGCTGGCGGTGCTCGGCCCCGCCGGCGCCGCCGCCCAGTGCCGCGACGACGCGGTGGATCTGCGCGGGCCTTGGGGGCAGGCGCATTTCACCGTCGAGGTGGTGGACACCCCCGAGACCCGCGCGCAGGGGCTGATGTTTCGCGAGACGCTCGGGCGCTGGGCCGGGATGCTCTTTGTCTACGAAGAGCCCGGCCGCGCCGTTTTCTGGATGCGCAACACGCTGCTTCCGCTCGACATGATCTTCATCGATCCGGCGGGGGTGGTGACCCATGTTCACCGCGACGCCGTGCCGATGGATGAAACCCCGATCGACGGTGGCGAGGGTGTGCTTTTCGTGCTGGAGGTCAATGCCGGGATGAGCGCGCGGCTGGGCATCGCCCCGGGCAGCGAGATGCGCCACCCGCGCGTCGATCCAGCGATAGCTGCGTGGCCCTGCTGAGCGGTTTGGCGGCGAGCGTCAGGGCGCCCCGTGCGCGTCTTCGTTCGCCGGGGCTTTCCTCGGGTCGGTCACGGGGGTAAAGGGAAGCCGTCGGGGCGTAGCGCAGCCTGGTAGCGCGTCGGTTTTGGGTACCGAAGGTCGTGAGTTCGAATCTCGCCGCCCCGACCAGCCTGCAGTTGCGGCCGATTTCCGCCCGCCCGGTGAACGCCGCGAGAGCCCCTCGGGCAGCGGATGGCCGCCCCACTGGCCAGCCGCTTTGGTGAGGCTGGGTGCATCGCGCGAGGTCGTCTGGACGAGGCCGGGATAAACCGCCCACCAAGGGCGTTGTGAGCGGCTGACTGCGGCCATCCGTTGCCCTTGTGTTGCGATGCGTGCCAAGCGGGCCTCACATTCCGGTCACGGCACATTTCCGCCCGCCCGGTGAACGCCGCGAGAGCCCCTCGGGCAGCGGATGGCCGCCCCACCGGCCAGCCGTTTTGGCGAGGCCAGGTGCATCGCGCGAGGTCTTCCGGACATGGCCGGGATAAAGCGCTCACCACGGGCGTTGCGGGCGGCTGCCCGCGGCCATCCGTTGCCCTCGCGCGGGCTCCAGGCGGTCGGAGGTCGAAGCACGAAACCTCCGTCCCGTCCCTTCCCCGGAATGCCGCGCAACCTGGTCCGGCCGCGCCCCGCCGCTGCCCGACGCTGCCCGACGCTGCCCGACGCATAGACCGTCTAGCCGGTCTCCAGCGCGCCGAGGGCCATTCGCAGTGCGTGGATGATCGTCGCGCTGCGCACCTCCGCCCGGCCGAGGGGGCCGAAATCCACCGTCTCGGACAGCGTCGCGGCGCCTCCGCGCCGGGCGAGCGCGAAGCAGACCCGCCCCTCCGGCTTGTCGGCCGTGCCGCCGCCCGGCCCGGCGATGCCGGTGACAGCCACCGCCAGCCCGGCGAGGCTGCGGCCGAGCGCGCCCTCGGCCATCTCCCGCGCCACCGGTTCGGAGACCGCGCCATGGGCCTCCAGCGTCGCGGCCCGTACCCCCAGCATGGTTTCCTTGGCATGGTTGGTATAGGTCACGAAGCCCCGGTCGAAGACATCCGACGCCCCGGCGATATCGGTGAGCGCGCCGGCGATCAGCCCGCCGGTGCAGCTTTCGGCCGTGGCGAGCATCGCGCCGCGCGCCCGCGCCGCCGCCAGCACGGTGCCGGCCAGCGCGGCGGTGTCCGCCGGACCCGTCACAGCCCCATCACCCCGTGGGCGAGCGCCGCCAGCGCCACCACGCCCAGCGCCGCAAACACCCCCGCGATCACGTCATCCAGCATCAGCCCCAGCGGATCGTGCCGCATGTCGGCCCAGCCCACCGGCCCGGGTTTCCAGATATCGAAGAGCCGGAAGAGCACGAAGGCGGCCACGATCCCCGGCCAGAGTGCCAGAACCGGCACCCCCTGCATCGCCGCGCCGACCGACACCGGCAACAGCGCCACGAACATGCCCGCGACCTCGTCGATCACGATCTCGGACGGGTCGGGATCGTCACCGCCCTCGGTTTCCACCCGCGCCGCCCAGAGCCCGGCCCCGAAGGCCAGCGCCAGTCCCGCGGCCAAGGCCAGCGGCCCGCCGGCCAGATGCAGCACCCATGCCGCGGGCAGGGCAGCGAGGCTGCCCCATGTGCCGGGCGCCGGGCGCAGAAGGCCCGCGCCGAAAAACGTGGCGATGAGGCGCGACAGGGTCATCCGCGCCTAACCCGCCACCAGCATCACGCTGGCCAGCGCGGCGATGCCCTCCTCGCGGCCGGCAAAGCCCAGCCGCTCGGACGTGGTGGCCTTGACGCTGACGCGGTCCGCTGCCACCCCGAGGATGCCGGCCAGCGCCGCGCGCATCGCCTCGGCATGGGGCCCGATCTTGGGCCGCTCGCAGATCAGCGTCACATCGGCGCTGGTGATCCGAAAACCGCGCGCCTCGGCCAGTGCCGCGGCGTGGCGCAGGAAGATGCGGCTCTCGGCGCCTTTCCATTGCGGATCGGAGGGCGGGAAGTGGCGGCCGATATCGCCCTCGGCCAGCGCGCCATAGATCGCATCGGTCAGCGCGTGCATGCCCACATCGGCGTCGGAATGGCCTTCCAGCCCGCGATCGAACGGCACCGATACACCGCAAAGCACCACTGCCGCGCCCGGGCCGAAGCGATGCACGTCAAAGCCGGTGCCGGTGCGGATATCCACAGGCTGCGCCCCCATGATGCGGCTGGCCCGGGCGATGTCGCCGGGCATGGTCAGCTTCACGTTGTCCTCATCCCCGGGCAGGATCGCCACGTCAAGCCCTGCGGCCAGCGCCACCTCCACATCGTCGGCGGCCGTCTGCGCTTCCTCGCTGCGGTGGGCGGCGAGGATCGCGTCGAGGTGAAAGCCCTGCGGCGTCTGTGCCCGAAAGAGCCCCGCGCGTGGAACCACTGCCTCAACCCGCCCCTCGGCCCCGAGCCACAGCGCATCGCTGACCGCCAGCGCAGGCGCCGCGCCGGGGGCCTCGTCCAGCGCCGCGCGCACCCGGGAAATCAGCGCAGGCGTGACCATCGGGCGCGCACCGTCATGGATCAGCACCCGCGCGATCCCGCGCCCCGCCAGCGCCTCGAGCGCGTTGCGCACCGAGGCGCTGCGCGTGGCGCCGCCGCTCACGGTTTCGACATCGGGGGCGAGGAGGTGTGCGGCGCGGGCCATGTCGTCGGGGTGCAGCACCAGAACGATTGGCGCCAGCCCGGCAGCGCGGAAAGCGGCGAGCGAGTGGGCCAGAACCGGCTGCCCGGCCAGCGTCTGCCACTGCTTGGGCAGCGGCCCGCCCAGCCGGGTGCCGCGACCGGCGGCGACAATCACCGCAGCACAGGCCGCGCCCTCTGCCGTGACCTCCGCTGTGCCGTCGTCCGGTTGCGGGGCCGGCGCCGGGCCTTCGGCGCGCGGGTCCGCGGGGTCCGCGCCCGCCGGGCCGGCCGCAATTGCCGTGCTGGTTTCGGGCGGCGGCACGGTGGCGTCAGGCATGGCGGCTCCGGAGGTTTTGCATTGTGCGAATGTCTAGGCCAACGGATGGCGGCTGACAATGGCGCAGCAGTCGCTCCGGGCTTTGCCTAAATTTTGGGCTGTTGTCTGTTTCCGCGTCAGATAGGGCGGGCGCCATTTGCCTTGAGCGCCGACTGGCCATAGATCAGGGATCAAACCGCACAAGGAATAGGCTTTGGCGATCGCGCTGCCCCTCCCCTCTGCTCCTGCGCCGGGCATGGCGGTCCGGCTCGACCCGCCGGTGTTTCTCGCGCCGCTGGCGGGGATCACCGATCTGCCGTTCCGGCGGCTGGTGGCGCGCTTCGGCGCGGGGCTCGTGGTGTCCGAAATGGTGGCCAGTCAGGAAATGGTGCAGGGCCGCCCCTCGGCCCGGGCACGCGCGGAACTGGGCTTCGGCGAGGCCGCGACGGCGGTGCAGCTTGCCGGGCGCGAACCGCACTGGATGGCCGAGGCCGCCCGCATGGCCGAGGGCAACGGCGCCCGCATCATCGACATCAACATGGGCTGCCCGGCCAAGCGCGTGACCAACGGCTGGTCCGGCTCCGCGCTCCTGCGCGAGCCCGATCACGCGCTGCGGCTGATCGAGGCGGTGGTCGGCGCGGTCAAGGTGCCGGTGACGCTGAAGACCCGGCTGGGCTGGGATGACGATTGCCTGAACGCGCCGGCGCTGGCGGCGCGGGCCGAGGCCGCAGGGGTGGCGATGGTCACGATCCACGGCCGCACCCGCTGCCAGTTCTACCGCGGCCGCGCCGACTGGGCGGCGATCGCCCGGGTGCGCGGCGCGGTGGCGGTGCCGGTCATCGCCAATGGCGATATCACCGGGCCGGAGACCGCGCGCGCGGCACTGGCTGCATCGGGCGCGGCGGGGGTGATGGTGGGGCGCGGCGCGCAGGGCCGGCCGTGGCTTCTGGCGCAGATCGCGGCCGCGCTGTTCGGCACGCCCGGCGTGCA
>SKUV01000385.1 GCA_007129775.1 Paracoccaceae bacterium
CCGAAGGTCGTCGAGCGCGTCATTGGTGTGGCCACCGGTCTGTTGACCCTCAAGCAGTCCCTGAACGGCTCGGTGCTGATCGGCGGCGGCTGGCAGGGGATCGGCAGCCCGAAGATCGGCCCGCGGCGCGTTCTGCCGGAGAACCTGATCGGCAATCTGCGGCTGGCCGCCCATGTCCTCCCTGCCCTGCGCGAAACGCGGGTGCTGCGCGCATGGCTGGGGCTGGAGGCCGAGACTTCCGACGCGATGCCAGTGATCGGTCCGGTGCCGGGCTGCCCCGGGGCCTTCTGCATCGGCAGCGTGCATTCGGGCTATACCTCAGGCCCTTACATGGGGCGGCTGCTGGCCGAGGCGATCCTCGGGCAGGAACCGCAACGCCCGCTCTTCCCGCTTGACCGCCTGTTGCCCGACACGACGGAGACCGCCGCATGACCGACCTTGCAGAGCATAGAGCCGGGGCCAGTGATACACCCCTGACCGCCGAGACCGTGGCCGGCATCCATTCCGCCATTGTCACCCCGCTGCGCGCCGATCTGTCGGTCGACGAGGCGGCGCTGGCCGATCAGGTGGCGCGGATGATGGCGGTGCCGGGGATGCGCGGGGTGATGTGCAACGGCCATGCCGGCGAGAACGCTCTGACCAGCCGCGCCGACAAGGCCCGCATCGTCGCCGTCTGCCGCGAGGCCATGGCCGGCCGCGGCGTTCTTATCGCCGGCGTGAATGCCGAGGCGAGCCATGCCGCCGCCCGCCAGGCCGAGGATGCCGCCGGGGCCGGGGCCGAAGCGATCATGGTCTTCGGCCCGAACGGGTTCGCGCTGGGTCAGGATACCCGCATGGCGCTGACCCATCACCGTATCATCGGTGCGGCGACCGGCCTGCCGATGCTGCTCTTTCAGGGCGCGGTGGGGGCGGGGGCCTATGCCTATACGCCCGATGTGCTGCGCGCGCTGCTCGACCTGCCGCAGGTCATCGCGATCAAGGAAGGCAGCTGGGACAGCGCCGCCTACGAGGCGACGCGCCGGCTGGCCAAGGCGCAGCGCCCCGAAGTCGCGGTCATGGCCTCGGGCGACGAACACCTCTGGTCGTGCTTCATCTTTGGCTCCGAGGGTAGCATCGTCAGCCTCGCTGCGCTGGTGCCGGAGCCGATCGTCGCGCTGGATCGCGCGGTGCGCGACAGCGACACAGCAGCGGCGCGCGCGGCCCATGAGGTGATCTATCCGCTGGCCAGGGCGATCTATGGCCGCAAGCCCGGCAACCTCGCCACCGCGCGGCTCAAGACCTGCATGATGCTGGCGGGACTTCTGCCCGACGACCGTGTGTATCCGCCTTACGGGCCACTGGATGAAGACGAAAGGAACACGCTTTCCGCCGCGATGCGCGCGGCGGGAGTGCTGTAGGTGCGGCCCCTCCCGGCCGCGCCACAACCACCGCAGAAGCGGCGCATCCCGCGCCGCGCCACAACAGGAGAGAGACCCCATGAAACTGACGCATCTGTTTCTGGCCAGCACCATGGCCGTCACCGGCGCCGCCGGCATGGCCGCGGCCGACTTCCCCAGCGAGCAGCCGATCCGGCTGATCAGCCCCTATGGCGCGGGCGGCGCGGTGGACATCGCCAGCCGCATCCTGTCCAGCGTCTCGGGCGAATACCTCGACACCCGCGTCGACGTGATCTCGATCGACGGCGCCGGCGGTCAGGAGGCGATCAATCTCGTGCGGGACGCGCCGGCCGATGGCTACACGCTGCTGGTCACCGACTATGGCCCGCTGATCACCACCGCGCTGCAGGAAGATGTGTCCTACGAACTGGATGAATGGGTGCCCATCGTCCAGATCACCGAGGTGTCGCCGGTCTTCTTCGCCCGGGCCGACGGCCCCTATACCGACATGGAAACCTTCATCGAACTGGCGCAGGCCGATCCCGGCGCGATCTCGGTGGCCCATGGCCGGTATCTGAGCGTGCCGCACCTGCCGCTGATCCTGCTGGAACAGGTGGCGGAGTTCGAGACAAACCACATCCCCACCACCGGCGGCGGGCAGGCGCTGGCCTTCGTGCTGGGCGGTCAGACCGATGCCGGCGCCTCGGTGCCCTCCACCATCGCGGGCGGCATCGGCGACGGCAGCCTCGTGGCGCTGGCGCTGGCGACGGCCGAGCGCGTGGATGCCCTGCCCGACACGCCCACCCTGCGCGAGCTTGGCTATGACGTGGTGCTGCCGGCCTGGTACACGATCTTTGCCCATCGCGATGTGCCGGCCGAGCGCATGGCGATCCTCGAAGAGCGGATCATGGAGGCGCTCAACAGCCCCTCGGCCCAGGCGCTGGGTGGCCGGACCGGCACCGACGTGCGCCCGCTGGGGATGGAGGCGAGCATGGAGGCCTACCAGACCACCATCGTCAATCTGGAGGCGATCCTCGCCACGATCGACTGATCGCGGGCAGACCATCGCGCGGGGGCCGCAGGAGGCCCCCGCACACCAAGGGGCAGGAGAGCACAGACGATGATGGAATTTCTCGCCGAGGCCTTCGCGCTGGCCCTGTCGCCGGAGGTGATGCTCTTCGCGCTGATCGGCATCGGCGTTGGCGTCACCGTGGGGGCCATTCCGGGCCTCTCGGGCGACATGGCCATTGCGATCCTTCTGCCCTTCGTCTTCGTCATGGAACCGGCCGCGGCGCTGGGCCTGCTGGTGGGGATCTACAAGGGCAGCATGTTCGGCGGCTCGATATCGGCCATCACCTTCGGCGTGCCGGGCACGGCTGGTGCGGCGGCGACGGTCATCGACGGCTATCAGGCCAAGCTGAAGGGCCAACCGAACCGGGCGCTGCACACCGCGCTCTATTCCTCGATCATCGGCGATACCGGCAGCGACCTTGTGCTGATCTTTCTGGCGCTGCCACTGGCGGCGGTGGCGCTGATGTTCGGGCCGGTGGAGTTCTTTGCGCTTTATGTGGTCTCGCTCACCCTCGTCGCGGCGCTGACCATGGGCAAGGTCGCCCGCGGCATCGCGGCGGCGGCGCTGGGCGTGATGCTGGCCATGATCGGGCGCGATCCGATCACCGGCGCGCAGCGGCTGACCTTCGGTCTGCCGGAACTCAGCGGCGGCATCGGGCTGGTGCCGCTGCTGGTCGGCGTCTTCGCCGTGTCAGAGATCATCGTGCAGGCCGGCCGCGCATGGATGCGCCGCAGCGGCCGCGAGATGGCCGACATCACCGCCCGTGCCGAGGCGCTGGGATATGACGTCTCCAAGGACCGGCTGGACTGGCCGACCTTCCGCGCGACGCTCAAGGCGACGCTTCTGGGCACCGGCATGGGCACGTTCATCGGCGCGCTGCCGGGGGCGGGCGCCTCGCTCGCGGCCTTCATGTCCTACGGTGTGGCGCAACGGCTGTCGCGCAAGCCGCAGGAGTTCGGCAAGGGCTCGCTCGAAGGGGTGGCCGCGGCCGAGGCCGGCAACAGCGCCACATCGGGCTCGACGTTCATTCCGCTTTTCGCTTTCGGCATCCCGGGCAGCGCCACCGCGGCGCTCTTCGGAGCGGCGCTGATCATGATGGGGATCACCCCGGGCCCGACGATGATCAAGGAAAACATGTCGCTGATCTATGCGCTCTTCATCATGCTGATCTATGCCAACCTGTTCAACTTCTGCATCTCGAAACTGTTGCTGCCGGTCTATTCGCGGCTGGCGATGATCCGGGGCGAATATGTGCTGCCGGTGGTGCTGGGGTTGGCCATTCTGGGCACCTTTGCCGCGTCGAACTCGGTCAAGGACGTCTGGGTGCTGCTGGCCGCCGGGCTGCTGGGCGTCGGGCTGCGCTGGTTCGGCGTGCCGCTGGGGCCGCTGGTGCTGGGCTTCATTGTCGGCCCGGGGCTGGAGCAGAGCCTGCGGCAGGCCCTTATGCTGGGGCGCAACGACTGGACCCATCTGGTGCAGAGCCCGATCGCAATCGGCATCTATCTTGGCACGCTGGCGATTCTCGTGGGCTTCTGGCTGCTGACCCGGGCCCGGCCCGAGTCGGCCGACGGCGCCGCGGGCGGCGGAAAGGGGGCGACATGAGACGGTTTTCGCTGGCCGCATGGCGGTATCGTGAACTGGGCTTCGGCGTGCTGGCGCTGCTGCTGGCCGTCATCGGCCTTCTGCACGTCCGCTATGGCAACTGGCGACCAGGGCCGGGGGGCGGCAATTGGCTGGTGCCCATGGTGGCCTACTGGGTGCTGCTGGCCGCCGGCCTGTCCATCCTGCTTGGCCGGTTGCGCGCCGCATGGCAGCCGGATACAGAGCGGCTGCACGTGCCGCTGGTGGCCGTGGCCGGGGGGCTCTTGTGGGGTGTCGCGTTCTTTCTGGCGGTGCGTCACATCGGCATTGCGGTCTCGGTGACGGTCCTGGTCGGGGCGGCGATGCTGGCGCTGTCGCCCCGAGACGCCCTGCGCCCCGGGCTGATCGCCATGGTGGCGCTGGCGGCTGGGGCGGTTTTCTGGCTACTCTTCACCCGGGTCGCCCCGATCCTCGTGGCAAACCCGATCCTGTTCTGACGCGGGGAGGAATGGTGTGGAAGGGCAAACACGGCAGACCGGCTCGCTCGCCGATTTCGCCCAGTCCCGGCTGACGCGGCTGATCCTTGACCGCGAGCTTCCGGCCGGCACCACCATCGTGGAGGAAAAGCTGGCCTTCGCGCTCGACATCTCGCGCACCCCCCTGCGCGAGGCGCTGGTGCGGCTGGAGGCAGAGGGCCTTGTGGTCAAGGCTGGCGGGCGCTCCTACCAAGTGCGGCTGGTCACGGCGCCGGAGTTCTTTCAGTCCATGCGCGTGCGCGAAGTGCTCGAGCGCGAGGTCGTCGAGATGGCGGTGCCCAACATTCCGCCCGAAACGATCGACCGCCTGCGCGCGCGTATCGCGGCGCTGGTGCCCGGACAGGGCGACAGCCACCTTTACTGGGAGGCCGACAATGCCCTGCACAGCCTGTTTCCGCCCCATTGCGAAAACCTCGTGATGGCGGGCGTCGTGCGCGACATGCGCATCACCGCGCGCCTGTTCGAAGCGTCGAACCCCTTCGGCCGGGCCGAGGCCGACCAGCGCGAGCACCTCGCCGTGCTCGACGCCGCCGGGGCGGGCGATGCCCGCGGGGCCGGCCGCGCGATGGCGCGCCATATCCGCAATCTGCAGCAGGATGTGATGAAAAGCCTGCGTGGCGGTTCCGGCGCGCGCGCCACAAGGCTGGCCGCAGCGGTGCCGCCCTCCGCCTGAGGGCGCCACTCTGCCTTGGTGTGCGGCGCGATGCTGCGAGGGCGGCCACAAGTCCGGGCAACCCGCCCATTTTTTGCGCCGCATCGGGGACGAACGCGCTGCAATCCGCCCCGACAGTGGAATATACGTTTCCCCGCGACTGGTCCCGGCCACAAAATCTGAAAGGTTCATGCTTCTATTGGTCAGCTATCGGAAAGATATTGCCAATCCGCTGGCGATTCAAGGAATGACTTGCCCATTCTTGTCTGTGCTGTACCCTTGAGCGACCAGTTTGATCCGCCGTCGGGGGTCTAGTAATGCAAGCCGAAACCGCCATCCGTTTCCAGACCGCAGAGCAGTCACCCGCCGCGCCCGGGCCGGAATGGTGGCGGGCGGAGCTGGCCGGCGGAATCGTGGGCGAGGATGCGGTGGTCCAGGGCCCGTTCGGCCCGCGGCCTATGGTCTATGCCGATTACACCGCCTCGGGCCGCGCTGCCCGGCTGATCGAGGATGCGGTGGCCCGCGCCGTTCTGCCGGTCTATGGCAACACCCATACCGAAACCTCCTTCACCGGGCGCCATACCACCGCCCTGCGAGAACTTGCGCGCGACGCGGTTCGCCGCGGTTGCGGTGCCGGCACGGAACATGCGGTGATCTTCTGCGGCGCCGGCGCCACCGCCGCGATCGAGAAATTCGGCCGCATCCTCAGGCTGCACCGGGCCGAATCCGGCCCCCGGCCGGTGGTCTTCGTCGGCCCGTTCGAGCACCATTCAAACGATCTGATGTGGCGTGAATGGCCCGTCGATCTGGTGCGCATCCCGCTTGGCGCCGACGGCCTGCCCGATCTCGCGGCGCTGGCGGACGGGCTTGCCGCCCATGCCGACCGGCCGCTGCGGCTGGTGACGATAGCGGCGGCGTCCAACGTGACCGGCGTACGCTGCGACATGCGCGCCATCGCGCGGCTGGTGCACGACCACGGCGGGGTCCTCGCCTGCGACCATGCCGCCGCCGGGCCCTATGTGCCCATAGAGATGGCCGAAACGGCGCCCGGCGCCGACGACGGGCTGGATGCGGTGTTTCTGTCGCCGCACAAGTTTCCCGGCGGGCCCGGTGCCTCGGGCGTGCTGGTCATGGCCCGCGCGCTCGCGCCCGAGGGCGGCGTTCCCTCGCTGCCGGGCGGCGGGACGGTGGCCTATGTCACCGCCGAGCGGCATCGCTACGTCACCGATCTGGAGCGCCGCGAAGAGGCCGGCACACCGGCCATCATCGCCAATATCCGCGCCGGCATGGTGCTGCGCCTGAAAGACCTCGTCGGCCCCGACTGGATCGAGCAGCGCGAGGCCGCGATCGTGGCCGAGACGCTGGAGGACTGGGGCAGCCATCCGGCCATCGAGATCCTCGGGCCGCGCGATGTGCCGCGCGTTGCGATCTTTTCCTTCAACATCCGGGCCGGGGCGAAATACCTGCACCACAATTTCGTCGTGGCGCTGCTAAACGATCTGTTCGGCATACAGGCCCGGGGCGGCTGTTCCTGCGCCGGGCCCTATGGGCACGATCTGCTGGGCATGGACGAGGCCACCAGTGCCCGGCATGAGGCGCTGGTGATGGAGGGCGCAAGCGTCTTTCGGCCCGGCTGGGCACGTCTTGGCTTCACCGCCTTCCAGTCCGATGAGACACGCGCCTGTATTCGCCGCGCGGTGCGCTTCATTGCCGATCATGGCGCGACTTTGCTGCGCCATTACACGCTCGACCCCGCCAGCGGCATCTGGCGCGCGCAGGGGCGCGCGCAATCGGCGCTTTGCACCGATCTGGCCGACCTAATGGCTCCGGCTGCCGAAGCGCCCGCGGCGGTCGCGCCGGGCCCGGAGACCTGCTTTGCCGCGGCGCGCGCGCTTCTTGAGGCGCCCCCGGCAGCCCCGCCCGAACCTGTGGCCACCTCTGTGTCGGATGAACCGCTGCGCTGGTTCTGGCTGCCGGGCGAGCCCGGCCTGCCGAAGCCTTAGACTCGCGACAGCACCCAAGACGCGGCTCCTGCTTGTTCACCGGGCGGTGGGCGCCCTTCCGACGGGCGAGCACGGACCGGCCTGCCGGGAAAGCGCCCGTTCCTGCATCAGGCCCCTTGCACCTGCCTCTGAAATCCGGATTCTGGTGCGAGCACAGGACCGGAAAGGATCCCCTGATGAGCAGCTATGATCTGGCCATTCGCGGCGGAACCATCGCCACCGCCGCCGACACCTTCCGCGCCGATATCGGCATCCGCGACGGCAAGATCGCCGTGATCGCCGATACCGTGACCGGCGCCGCAGAAGAGATCGACGCAACCGGCCTTCTGGTCCTGCCCGGCGGGATCGACAGCCATGTCCACATCGCCCAGCCCTCGGGCGAGGGGATCGTGATGGCCGACGATTTCGCATCTGCCACCGCCGCCGCCGCCGCCGGCGGCAACACGCTGATCATGCCCTTCGCGCTGCAGGCGCGCGGCACCAGCCTGCGCTCCGCCGTCGATGCCTATCGCGCTCAGGCCGAGGGGCAATGCGTGATCGACACCTCGATCCATCTGATCATCTCGGACCCGACGCCAGAGGTTCTGGGGCAGGAACTGCCGGCGCTGATCAAGGACGGCTATACTTCTTTCAAGGTCTTCATGACCTATGATGATCTGGTCCTGAACGACCGCGAGCTTCTGGAAGTGTTCGACGTGGCCCGGCGCGAGGGCGCGCTGGTGATGGTGCATGCCGAAGGCTACGACAGCATCCGCTACATGACCGAACGTCTGGAACGCGCCGGCAAGACCGCGCCCTTTTATCACGGCAAATCCCGTCCCCAACTGGTGGAGCGCGAGGCCACCCACCGCGCCATCAGCCATGGCGAACTGGTCGACGTGCCGATCATGATCGTCCATGTCTCGGGCCGCGAACCTATGGAACAGATTCGCTGGGCCCAGACCCGCGGCCTGAAGGTGCTGGCCGAGACCTGCCCGCAATACATCAGCCTGACCGAGGAAGACCTGCGCGCGGCGCAGGGTGACGACATGTCGGGTGCGAAATACGTCTGCTCGCCGCCGCCGCGCGGGCACGAGGATCACGATGCGATCTGGGAGGGCATCCGCACTGGCGTTTTCCAGACCTTTTCCTCCGACCATTGCCCTTTCCGCTACGAGGGGACCGACGGCAAGCAGGCGCCGCGCGGCCGCACTTCGTTCCGCTGGGTGCCGAACGGCATCCCCGGGGTGGAGACGCGCCTGCCGATCCTGTTTTCCGAAGGGGTCAGCAAGGGCCGCATCAGCCTGCAGAAATTCGTGGAACTGACGGCCACGAACCATGCGAAAATCTACGGTCTCTATCCCGGCAAGGGCGCCATCGCGGTGGGATTCGACGCCGACATAGCGCTGTGGGACCCGGTGCGGCGCGAGACCATCCGGCAGGAGATCCTGCATCACGGCGCCGATTACACCCCGTGGGAAGGCTTCGAGGTGCAGGGCTGGCCGGTCACCACCATCGCCCGGGGCAAGGTGGTCTTCCGTGACGGTCAGGTCACCGGCAAGCCAGGTCAGGGGCAGGTGCTGTCGCGCGGCCTCTACGCCGACCCGCAACCCGCAGGCTGACGCCGCCCCCGAGGCGCGCCCCGCAGAGCCGGCAAACCGCCAAGTGCCGCTGACGCAACGCAGGCCGCCTGGCGTGGCCCGGCAAACGGGGCCCTAGGCACTGGGCCCTGCGTCAGTGGAAGAAGGCGGCCCGCAAAACCCGCATCGCCGCGTCATATCGGAAAACCCGCCGTCCGGCACCCTGCGGCGGCCCGATCATCGATATCTCCGCGCAAAGAAAAGCCCCGCTCAGGCGGGGCCTTGTGCCGTCCTCGTCTGCGGCTTAATCTGGTGGAGCCAAGGGGAGTCGAACCCCTGACCTCTTGAATGCCATTCAAGCGCTCTCCCAACTGAGCTATGGCCCCACCGTTGCACCGTTCTGTCGGACGGCGACTGCTGTGTAGAAAAGCCCGCGCCCCGGCGCAAGTGGAAAAGCGCCGGGCGAGTGGTCAATCGTCGTCCTCGCCTGCGACATCCTTCAGATCGTCGAGCGAGACGTTGTCGTCCTCGTCATCCTCAAGCAGATCGTCATCGGCTTCCACTTCGGCGTCATCCTCGACCAACAACTCGTCATCGTCGAGCACCTCTGCCGGACGCTTCTTGGCCTTCTCGGTTGCCGCCGCCGGGGCTGCCGGCGTCGCGCTGCGGCGTGCGGTGGTTTCGATCTCCACCTCCTCGCCGGTATAGGGGCTGATCACGGGCGATCTGTTCAGGTCGTAGAACCGTTTACCAGTGGTCGGGCAAACCCGCTTCACGCCCCATTCTTCCTTGGGCATAAAGACCCCCTTCGCTATTGCTGCAGCCTGAGAGGCGCCCCGTGCCACAGAAGGCGCGAGGTGTCAAAGGCTTTCCTGCGCCGCTGTCGGCGGGGCAGGGGCCTTGTATTCGCGGGCGCGTTCGGGCGAAAACCAGAAACACGGGGCTGCGCCAGATTGCGGCGCGGCAGAACGACCCGCCGGGCGCGGGCGAATCGGAGGCGGATGATGGAAAGGGCGGTTCTGCCGGGTGATCCGCCGGTCGAGATCCGGGTGCGGCGCAGTGCCCGGGCGCGCCGTTTTTCGCTGCGCGTTGCGCAGGCTGATGGCGGGGTGACGCTGTCTCTGCCGCGTGTCGCCCGGCTTGACGATGCGATGGCCTTCGTGCAGGCGCAGGAGGGCTGGATCCGGCGCACCCTTGCCCGGCAGCCCGAGATGACCCCGGTATGCGCCGGCGCGACCCTTCCGTTCGAGGGGCGGCCTGTTTCCATCGTCGTGGCGCCGGAGCAGCGCGTTGCGGAACTGCGCGACGACCGCCTGCTTCTGCCCGTACGGAGCCGTTCTCTGGGTGCGCAGGTGGCGGGCTATCTGAAGACAGCCGCGCGAACCCGGCTGGCCGCAGCTTGCGACAGGCATGCCGCAGCACTCGGCCGGCGGTTCCGTGCCATCACCCTGCGCGATACGCGGTCGCGCTGGGGGTCCTGCACCTCCGAGGGCCGGCTGATGTTCTCGTGGCGGCTGATCATGGCGCCGCCGGAGGTGCTGGATTACGTCGCCGCCCATGAGGTGGCGCATCTGGCCGAAATGAACCATTCGCCCGCCTTCTGGGCCGAGGTTGCGCTTCTTTGTCCCGATTACCGTGCACGGCGGGGCTGGTTGCGCACCCATGGCGCGGGGCTGCACAGGTTCGACTTTGCCGCGCCGCCGGCGCCGGCCGGCGGCGCATCCGGGGATTGACGGAGCGCCCCGGCCTGTGATCACAATTGCCGATGATCACGCAGCACGCCCCACGGATTCATACGGCCACGGCCCGCAGCGCGGCGGGCGGTGCGTCGCGTTCCTCTGATAATGCACCCGGCGCCGCCCATGAGCGGGTCTATCGCAGCCTGCGCACCAAGGTCATGCACGGTGAACTGGAACCGGGGCAGAGCATGACCCTGCGCGGTATCGGCGCTGACTTTGGCGTGAGCATGACGCCCGCGCGCGAGGCGGTGCGCAGGCTCGCCGCGGAGGGTGCGCTGGTGATGTCGGGCTCGGGCCGTATCTCCACCCCGGCGCTGAGCAACGACCGAATCGAGGAACTGGCTGCGATTCGCGCGCTGCTGGAGCCGGAACTGGCCAGCCGTGCCCTCCCCCGCGCCCATCTGGCGCTGATTGACCGGCTGCAGACGATCAACAGCCTGAATGCCGATTCCGTGGCGCGCGGCGATGCTGTCGGTTATATCCGAACCAATCTGGAGTTTCACCGCACGCTCTATCTGCGGGCGCAGGCGCCAGCGATTCTCGCGCTGGTCGAGACCGTCTGGCTGCAACTCGGCCCGACGATGCGTGCGCTTTACGGCAGGTTGCGTCGGGGCACCGCGCCGCCGCACCACCGCATGATTATCGCCGCGCTGAAGGCCGGCGACGAACCGGCGCTGCGGCTCGCCCTGCGTGCCGACGTGACCCAGGGCTTGCGGCATCTGCTGGTCTGAGGCGCCCGGCGCCTGATCTGGCAGCCGCGTTCAGGCCGTGCCAAGATCGCCGGCCGACACCGCCACCCGGGTCTGCGCCCCCATAATGTCGAGCAGGACCCAGATGCGCCGGTCGGCGGCGATGCTTTCCACCGTGGCGATGAAATCGCTGAAGGGCCCGCAAGACAGCGTCACCGTGTCACCGGGGGCATGGGGGGTGGCGGGGACCAGAACGCTCTCGTGATCACAGCGGCGCATCAGTTCGGTCACGAGGTCATTGGGCACGGGCGTGGGCGTCTGGCCCAGGGTCACGAGGCGGGTGACGCCGGGTGTGGCGTTGATCGCCCGCCACGCCTCGCCCCGCTTCGGGTCGAGGGCGACGAAAAGGTATCCCGGGAACAGGGGCCGCAATTGCGTGACGAAGCGACCACCGGCGCGTCGTGTCGTGCGCTGAAGCGGCAGGAAAACCGGAAATCCCTGACGCGCGAGGTTGCGGCTGGCGATCCTGTGGCTGTTCGGCTTGAACTGCGTCAGAAACCAGCTTTTTCCGGGATCGAGATCGATCATGAACCTCACCTTATTCCAAGGGCGAGGATGCCGCGTTCCGCGGGTCTGTGCAAGTTGCCTCCGCGTAGCCCTCCGCCAAGGCTCGGAAAAGGGCGCGAATTTCGCTACGTGCCGGCGTTGGCCGCGCCTCCCTCGCGCCCTAATGCTGCGCCGAGGCCTTCGCGCGCATGCTGCGCAGCGGAAGACGCAGGGCAAGGCTGATCACAACCGCCAGCGCCCCCCATGCCATCCAGGCCGGCATCAGTTCCTGCGCGGCGCCGGTCGTCACGGTAATGTCGATCGCCGCCCAGCCAACCATGGCATCCAGCATCAGGCCGGCAAGAACCGTCGTGCCCACCACGCCGGCGACATAGCGAACCAGCGCCGGCGTGCCGAGTTCCCGGCGCAGCACAGCCAGCGTGGCCGTGCTCGTGATCGGCGCCGCAAGCAGCAAGACAAGTGCTGTCCCGGGCGAGGCGCCGGCGAGAATCATCGCCACAGCGATCGGTGTCACCGCTGTTGCGCACAGATAGATCGGAACGCCGATCAAGGCCATCAGAAGCATCGCGGGCAGGCCGGTCAGCACCGTTGCGAAAGCCTGCGGCGGCACCGCCCAGACGATCAGCGCCGCCAGAACGATCCCCGCCAGTACCCAGCCCGCGATATCGCCAAAGAGATCGCCGAAGGCATAGCGCATCCCGTCGCGCAGGCGCGCCATTGCGTTCTGTCGCGTGTCTGCCGCCGCAGTGCCGCAGGGACCACCGTCGCTGCAATCGCTTCCACAGCAGGGTTCTGCGGCCTCCGCCGGGGCGGCCTTTGGTCCGGCCGCCACGAGAAGCCCCGTCAGGAACGCCGATTGCACCGCACCCAGCACCCGCGCCAGCATCATTACCGGCCCCAGTAGCGCATAGCTGAGTGCGATCGAATTCACGCCGATACCAGGGGTCGAGATCAGGAAGGAGACAGTGGGCCCGCGCCCGGCGCCCTTGCGATGCAGCATCAAAGCCGTGGGTATCGCCCCGCAGGAGCACAGCGGTAGCGGCGCCCCGATGACCGCTGCGCGCGCAACGGCGCCTGCCCCGTTGCCGCCGACCCATGCAATCAAGACATTGTCCGGCACGAAGGCTTTCAGCAATCCGGCCGCGGCCAATCCCAGCAAGAGCCATGGCGCAACGTCAAGCGCGATGGTCAGGACGATCTGCAGTATGTCCACCAAGTCTTTCCCTTCCGCCGCGGACGCCGTGACACTACCCTTTCTCGCGGCAGCTTCAATCCGGTGGCTTGCCGCGACAGTGTCAGGCCGTGGTGGTATCGATGGGCAGGACCGTCGTGTCCTTCATTCGCTCCATCGAGAACTTGGATGTCACGTTGCGGCAGTGCAGCTTTCGCGTCAGGCGCAGGTAGAATTCGTCATAGCTCGCCATGTCGGGCACCACGACCTTGAGCAGATAATCCACATCGCCGGCCATCCGGTGCACCTCGACCACCTCGGGCGCCGCAGCCACATGGGTGGCGAAACGGTCGCGCCATTCCGGGGTGTGGTCGGCGGCCTCGATCTCCACGAAGACCGACAGGCCCAGGCCGATCCGCCCCGGATCGACGATTGCGACGCGGCCGGTGATCACGCCTGCGGCTTCCAGCTTCTGCACGCGCTTCCAGCACGGCGTTTGCGACAGGCCCACCCGTTCGGCCAGCTGAGCCACGGGCAATGTCGTATCCCGCATCAATTCGTGCAGGATCTTGCGGTCGATCCGGTCGAGCACCGCGCCGGTCGGCGGTCTGGGTGACTGGCCGGTTGGTGACGACGGCATCGGCTTGTCCCTTGTTGCGCGCGGCCAGCACGCTTGGATTTGCCTCGGCACAGTCATCAGTGGTCCGAACGAGCGGCCGGGCCCCTGCGTGCGGGCAATGCGTTGACGAGAGTGAAACATAAGCCGCAGGGCTGACCTGCTCAACCAGCAATTGCGCGGACCGTGCCGGGGGCGTCGTCAGCGCCCGATCCGGCCGAGCCGGCGACGGTGGTCATGCGCCTGCCAGTCCGCTCGGGCCAGCCACTGTTCCTGCGGCTGGCGCGCTGCGAGGGCGCTGGCGATCTCGACCTCGTCGAAGCCGGACCGCCGCGCCATGGCGTATTGGTCCGCGATCAGATGCCCACGGGCGCGCAACCGCCCGGTAAAGCCCATCCGGCGCAGCCGCGCAGCCAGCGTAAAACCGCGCCCGTCCGAGAATGCCGGAAAGGCGATGCGGATGGCCGAAATGCCCGCAAGCACCGGGCGTAGCGCCTCGGGGTCGGCGTCGGGGGGCAGATCGGTCCAGCCTTCGCGATGGCGATCACGGCCGAAACCCGCGTCGGTAACGATGACGCTCATGGCCCGACCTCGCGCAGCACTGGCCCGGCCACGCGATGAATGCCACATTCGGTCTTCTGCCAGCCGCGCCAGCGGCCTGCGCGCGTATCTTCGCCGGGGGCGACCGTGCCGGTGCAGGGCTGGCATCCGATGGAGGGAAAGCCGCGCGCCACCAGCGGGTGCGGCGGGAGGGAGTGACGCTCCATGTAGGCGCGCAATTCCGCGCGCGACGTGCCCGCCAGCGGGTTGAGCTTGATAAGTTCCCGCGGCGCGTCGTGCTCGAACATCTCCAGCCGTGCGCGCTCGCCGCCTTGATACCGCTTGCGCCCGCTGATCCACACATCGAAGGGCGCCAGCGCGCGCTCCAGCGGGCGGGCCTTGCGCAGGGTGCAGCAGGCGTCCGGATCGGTGCGGTGCAGGCCGGTCTCCGGATCCTGCAGGAACAGCTCGACCCGGTCCGGCCCGATCCGCCTCACATCGGTCAGGCCGAGATCGGCCGCAAGCCGTTCGTGATAGGCCAGCGTTTCGGGAAACAGCATCAAGGTGTCGATGAAGATCACAGTCAGGCCGGGGTCGATCCGGGCGGCCATGTGCAAGAGCACCGCCGATTCCGCGCCAAAGCTCGACACCAGCGCCCCCCGCCCTAGCGCGCCCGTAGTCACATGGGCGATGGCCCCCTGCGGATCATTCGCGAACCGGGCGTTCAGCGCCTCCAAATCCTGCGAAAAGCCCAAATCACGCGGCATCGGCCCGGTCCCTTTCGTAAAGTGCTGTCTTGAACGGGCCGGGGCCCAGACGTCGGTAGGTCTGCAGGAAGGTTTCGCCCCGGTCGCGCCGCAGGCCGAGATAGGCGCGCAGCAACCTTTCGATCGCCGGCACGATCTCGGCAGCGGAAAATCCGGGGCCGGTGCGTTCGCCCAGCGTGGCCTCTTCGGCGCCATCCCCGCCCAGCGTGATCTGATAGGTCTCCACCCCAGCACGATCGAGGCCGAGTATCCCGATATGGCCGACATGGTGGTGCCCGCAGGCGTTGATGCAGCCCGAGATCTTGATCTTCAGCGGCCCGATGTCATGCTCCAGCCGCTGCCGCTCGAAATGGGTGGCGATCTCCTGCGCCACGGGGATCGAGCGTGCGGTGGCCAGCGCGCAATAATCCATCCCGGGGCAGGCGATGATATCCGACAAAAGGCCCGCATTGGCAGCTGCCAGACCATGACGGCGCAGGGCTGCATGGACCGCAGGCAGATCGCCCAGCGCCACATGGGGCAGGATCAGGTTCTGTTCGTGGCTGACGCGAATCTCACCCCGCCCGAAACGCTCGGCCAGATCGGCCACGGCGCGCATCCGGGCGCTTGTGGCATCGCCCGGAACCTCGCCATGGGCCTTGAGGCTGATGGTCACGATGCCATAGCCGGGGGCGCGATGGGCGTGCAGGTTGGTATCGGCCCATGCCCGGAACACAGGATCGGCGGCGCGGGCGGTATGATACGGGGCCTCTGGCGCCTCCGGCAGTGATGGCGGGGCAAAATGGGCGGCGATGTGGGCCAGTTCAGCGGCGGTCCGGGCGGGGTCGAAATCCGGCGCTATCTCGGCGAACCGCGCCTCGACCAGGTCGCGCATCCGCTCGATCCCGTTCTCGTGCAGGGTGATCTTGATCCGCGCCTTGTATTTGTTGTCGCGCCGGCCCAGCAGGTTGTAGGTGGCGACGATCGCTTCCAGATAGGGCAGCAGATCGGCCACCGGCAGGAAATCCCTGATCACTTGGCCGATCATCGGGGTGCGGCCCAGCCCCCCGCCGACGATCACCTCGAAGCCCGGCCGGCCGTTGCGCCGCACCATCCGCAGCCCGATGTCATGGGCGCGCGTGACCGCCCGGTCATGGGGCGCGCCGGTGATGGCGATCTTGAACTTGCGCGGCAGGAACTGGAATTCGGGATGATCGGTGGACCATTGGCGGATGAGTTCCGCATAGGGCCGGGGGTCTTCAATCTCGTCCGCCGCGGCGCCGGCGAAGTGATCGGCGGTGACGTTGCGGATCGTGTTGCCGCTGGTCTGAATCGCATGCAGGCCGACCTCGGCCAGCGCATCGAGCATATCGGGCACGTCGATCAGGCGCGGCCAGTTGAACTGGATGTTCTGGCGGGTGGTGAAATGGCCATAGCCGCGGTCCCAGCGTTCTGCCACCTCTGCAAGCTTGCGCATCTGGGCGGGGTTCAGCGTGCCGTAGGGGATCGCGACGCGCAGCATATAGGCGTGAAGCTGCAGATAGAGACCGTTCATCAGGCGCAGGGGGCGGAATTCTTCCTCGGTCAGACTGCCGTCTAGGCGGCGCGCGACCTGATCGCGGAATTGCCGGTTCCGCTCGGCCAGAAAGGCGGCGTCAAAGCTGTCGTGGCGATACATCAGTCGGTCTCCGGAGGTTGTCGCGGAATGCGGGCGGCGGCGGAGGGGCCGTCGCGGCGGAAGGCTTCGCGGAAATGGGCGGGCTCGGTGCTGTCGGCGCTCTGCCGCACCCGCGCCAGATAGGGGCCGACCACCCGGTCGGATTGCATCTCGGCCCGGCAAAGCGCGTCTTTGGCCTGCGCCGGGTCATCGAAAACGGCGGCCTCGGCCATGCAGGCGGTCCAGCCGCCCCGTGCGGTGAGCCAGACCACCCGGCCCGACACCAGCGCATTCGCCGTGACCACCTGCAAGGGAATCGGGCGGGCCATTTCAGGCGGGCTCCTTTCGTAGGGCCCGGGCCTGCGGGCCGGGCAGGGCGGCTGTCGCGGCCCGCCCCGCCAGCCCCAGCATCAGCACGACAGGCCCCGCTGGCGCCGCCCTTTCCAGATCGTCGGCAAGGCTGCCCAGCGGGGCGGCGTGGATGCGCTGATCCGGCCGGCTGGCGTTTTCGACCGCGGTGACGAGTGCCGCCGGGTCGGCCCCGTGCATCAGCAACCGCCCCTGAAGGAAGCGCGCAGCCCGCTTGCCCATATAGATCGCGGCGACAGCGCCTGGACGGGCGAGCGCGCGCCAGTCGTGTTCGGCAAAGCCGCGCAGGTCATGGGCGGTCAGCAACCGCAATTCCGAATTCCGCTCGCGGCGCGTCAGGCTCGTGCCCAGCGCTGCGGCTGCGGCGCTTGCGGCGGTGATACCGGGGACCACGGCCCATGGGATGCCGGCTGTCTCCAGCGCCTCGATCTCTTCATCCAGCCGGGCGAAAACGGTGGGATCGCCGGCCTTGAGTCGCACCACAAGCGCGCCCCCCTTGGCATGGGCGATCATCGTGTCGTTGATTTCGGCCTGTGGGGTTGCGGGGCCGAAGCCCTCCTTGCCGACGGAAACGAGGATCGCCTCGCGCCGCGCCAGTTCGAGGATCGGCTGCGGCACAAGCCGGTCGTGGATCACCACATCGGCCTCGTCCAGCAGGCGGCGTGCGCGCAGGGTCAGCAATTCGGGATCTCCGGGCCCCGCGCCCACCAGATCGACGCGCCCAGGTGCAGGCGTGGCCGCAAGATGGCGGTCGAGCAGCGCGGCCAGCGTGCCGGGCAAGGCCGCGTCACCGCCGCGGGCGAGGGCCTCGGGCCCTGCGCGCAGATGGTATTCGGCCCAGAAAGCGCGCCGCGCCCGGCCCGGTGCCAGGGCCTCGGCGCGCGGGCGAAATCCCTTGGCGGCGCGGGCCAGCGTGCCGAGCCCGGCTGGCAAACGCTCCTCCAGATCGCGCTTGATCGCGCGGGCGAGCACGGGCGCCGCGCCCTCCGTCCCGATGGCGACCACCACCGGGTCACGATCCACCAGCGCCGGTGTGATGAAATCACAGGCCGCAAGATCATCGACCACATTCAGCAAAACTCCCGCTGCGCGGGCCAGATTGGCGGTCCGGTCATCGGCCACGGCATCGCCGGCCGCGGCATAGACCAGCGCAGCACCCGCCAGATCATTTGCCTCGGGCAACCGGTGTTGCAGGCGTGCCCCGAGTTCTGACGCAGTGGCACTCAGCGCCCGTTCCGGCGCCGGGGCGAAGACGGTGATCCGGGCAGCACTGCGCGCCAGAAGCCGCAGCTTCGCCAGCGCCACCTCGCCCGAGCCTACGATCAGGACGTGCCGCGCGGCGAGGTTCAGAAAGATCGGAAAGTGATTCATCGGTGAGCCCTCATAGTCACCGGTAGACTAGAACAATGTTCTGGAATATTGGAGTATGGTGAGAGAAAAGGCCTGAGAATCCGAAATATTTGCGTGAATGAGAGAAAAAATTCCAATTCAGCCTGGGCGCCCGAACCCTGTCCCGCGCTGGCAACGCGCGGCGGAACGACTGTCCGAGGTCGCGACGTGGTGCGGCTGGTCGCGAACCGCCACACCGCAGGACACGAAAGCAAACGGGCCGCCCCGGTCGGGGCGGCCCGTGTCTGTTGTCCGCGGCGAGACGCCTGCGGATCAGCGTTTGGAGAACTGGAAGCTCCGGCGCGCCTTGCGCTTGCCGTATTTCTTGCGCTCCACCACGCGCGCGTCGCGGGTCAGGAAGCCCGCGGCCTTCAGCGCACCACGCAGGGCCGGTTCGTAAAGCTGCAGCGCCTTCGAGATGCCGTGCTTCACCGCGCCGGCCTGACCCGACAGGCCGCCGCCCTTGACCGTGGCCATCACGTCGAACTGATCGACCACGCCGGCCACCTGAAATGGCTGGCGCAGGATCATCTGCAGCACCGGCCGGGCGAAATAGACGTTCATTTCCTTGCCGTTCACCGTCACCTTGCCGGAGCCGGGGCGGATCCAGACGCGGGCCACCGCATCCTTGCGCTTGCCCGTGGCATAGGAGCGGCCTAGGCTGTCACGCACCGGTTCGCGCGGCGCCGCCGCCGGTTCGGCCGCGGCATCGGCCACGACACCCGGCACCGCCGATTGCAGCGCGTCGAGGGATTTGAGTTCTTCGGCCATGCTCATGCGCTCCGCGTGTTCTTGGTGTTCATCGCCCGGACATCCAGCACTTCGGGTTGCTGCGCCTCGTGGGGGTGCTCGGTGCCGGCATAGATGCGCAGGTTGGTCATCTGCTGGCGGCTCAGCTTGCCGCCGGGCAGCATCCGCTGCACGGCCTTTTCCACAACCCGGGTCGGGTGCTTGCCTTCGAGGATCTGGCGCGCCGTGCGGCTCTTGATGCCGCCGGGGTGGCCGGTATGACGGTAGTAGACCTTGTCGTCACGCTTGCGCCCGGTCAGCTGGACCTTGTCGGCGTTGATGATGATGACGTTGTCGCCCATGTCCATATGCGGGGTGAAGGTGGCCTTGTGCTTGCCACGCAGCCGCATGGCGACGATCGAGGCAAGCCGGCCCAGAACCACGCCCTCGGCGTCGATCAGGATCCATTTCTTGTCGATATCCGCCGGGGTCGCGGTGTAGGTTTTCATGTCGAGCCCAATCATAGCAGGTGAAAGGCAGCCCAAAGGCCGCCCCGTTGCGATGGCGCTGTTCTAAGCATATGCGCGCCCGGGTCAAGGGGGCTGTCTTTGAATTTTTCTTTTAAAATCAATACTCTGAAAATAAGGTATCATATTACCCCAGGAGACCTCCATCCCCGGACGGTGCCGCCCAGTCGATTTCGGCGGGGTCGAAGCCGGCATCGAGCGTGGGCTTGACGATGGCGAACCACGGCGAGATGTCGAAATCGCGCGGCGTGAACAGCGAATGATGGCGGATGCGCAGCACCTCGCGGCGCAGCTTTTCCCCTTCCACGCCTTCCAGATGCGCGACATCGGGCAGGATCGGATAGCCCACGGACTGGAACGCTTCGGCGATCAGCGACGAACAGATCGCCCGGGTCGGATCGCCCGAACCCAGTTCGATCATCCGCCGGCGAAAACGGCGCGGCACCGGCGGGGTGGGCATCAGATAGCGCGCCAGATCGACGATGTTGCGCATATCGTATTGCATCCCGATGCGGGCCACCATGAAGGCCACGAGCCGCGCCCGCCCCTCGGCATCCAGCCCCACGGGGCGGCAGATGCGGGTGTGACTGCGGGCGTATTTCGACAAGGGCGCGCTGGCGCAACCTTCGGCCAGCGTGACCTCGATCAGGGTGTGACGCTCCTCGCCCGGCAATTCGGGGCCGGGAAGCGCGTGACCCACATAAAGCGCCGCATGGGACCATGTGGACTGGGTGAGATACTTGATCGCGGCCGAGACCCGGCTCGCGCCCTCCACCAGCACCACATCGCCGGGGCGCAGGCAGCGCACCATCGGGCCGTGATCGGACGGCACCCAGACCGGCGCATCCTTCGGCACCGCCTCCAGCCAGCGCCCGAGCGCGCGGCCCACTCGGTCGGTGAGGCGAAGGGCAGAGGCGCCGGACAACCGCCCGGCCTCAGCGCAGCCGCGGCGGCTTGGCCGGGTCGCTGCCGGGCGCCACGGGCGTGGCCGAACCGTCCTCCGCCTTTGGCGGGTCTGGCAGGTCGAAGCGGAGCGCCACACGCTCCAGCCGCGCCCAGATCGGGCTTTCGGGCGCCGGAAACACCACATCGAGCGCGCCTGCCTCCAGCCCCGAAAAGCGCAGTGCCTCGGCCGTTGCGCGCGCCAGCGTGGCCTCCGCCCCCGGCGCGATGTCTTCGAAGGCCAGCAGATGCCCGGCGCTGCCTCCGTCATAGCCGGCACCCGCCAGCCATGCCCGCCGCGCCAGCCCGGCCATCCGCGCCAGATGCCGGTCCAGCGCCTCCAGCAGCGCATCGGGCAGACCGCGAGGCGGGTCGAGCGCGGTCAGGCGCGCGGTATCCTCGGTCACCGGCACGTCGAGCGCCGCGGCCAGCCATGCCACGCCATCGGCCGGAAGCACCATGGCCGAGGGATGGCCGAGGTTCAGCCCGAGGCCAAGCGCGCCAGCGCCGCCCGCCCCGCATTCCGCCTCCGCCGCGCCCTGCACCAGCATCCGCACCAGCGCCCGGCCCGACAACGCGGCGTAGGGCGCGGGCCCGGCGGCGAAACCCGAGAGCCGGTCCTCCCGGTCGAAGGCCAGAACCACCGGCCCCTCATCGAGCGGAAAGACCCGCGGCGCGATCCGGCCACTCTTGGGCTCGTCCTTCAGCAGCAGGAACATTTCGGTATCGGCGAGGCGGGCGAAAAAGGCGCGCTCGGCCGCGTCGCCGCCGGTTTCCATCGCGGCATGGGCTGCATCGAGGGGGGTGGGCGCTGCGGTCATGACAATTCCTCCCTGACGGCGGCACGCAACGCGGGCAGAAGGTCGGCCTCGAACCACGGGTTGCGCCTGAGCCATCCGGTATTGCGCCACGAGGGATGGGGCAAGGGAAAGACGCGCGGAAGGTCGCGCACCCGGGTGGTTTCGCGCCAACCTGCGACGGTTCCGGTGACACCGGCGCGGCAGCCCAGATGCCAGCGCTGCGCCGTGCCGCCCACCAACAGCACCAGCCGCAGCCCGGGTAGCAGAGCCATCACCCGCGCCCGCCATGTGGCGGCACAAACGGGCGGCGGCGGCAGATCGGCCTTGCGCGCGTCATAGCCTGGAAAGCAGAATGCCATGGGCACGATGGCAACGCGCGAGCGATCATAAAAGGTTTCTGGCGCAACCCCCATCCACGCCCGTAGGCGCTGACCCGAGGCATCGTCGAACGGCACGCCCGAGGCATGGACCCGCGCTCCCGGCGCCTGCCCGGCCACCAGCACCCGGGCCGAGGGCGAAAACCGGACCACCGGGCGCGGCGCATGGGCGCTGGCGGTGGCCTTGAAGCGTGCCGCGCAAAGGGTGCAGGCAGCGATTTCCGCTTGCAAGGCTACGGCAGCGATATCCGACGGGCCAGCCGGGGTGGCGGCTGCCCGGGGAAGTGGGCCGGCGACGGGGTCGCCCTGGGTATCGGCGCGGGTCATACATACCACATAGACTCCGGCGGGGCCCGCGCAAAGCCGGCGCTTGCCGGCTCGCGGCCAGCGGGCTAGCAAGGGGCGGCGCCCATGCCCCGCCCAACCTTCCCGCAGCCCGGAGCCGCCCATGAAGATCGCGACCTTCAACATCAACGGGATCAAGGCCCGCCTGCCTGCGCTGCTGGACTGGCTCGACGAGGCCGCGCCCGATGTGGCGCTGTTGCAGGAGATCAAGAGCCAGGACGAGACCTTCCCGCGCGAGCCCATCGAGGAGCGTGGCTACAACCTCGAAACCCATGGGCAGAAGGGGTTCAACGGCGTGGCGATCCTGTCCAAGCGTCCGCTGGAGGATGTGCGCCGCGGCCTGCCGGGGGATAAGGACGACGCGCAAGCGCGCTGGATCGAGGCAAGCGTCACCGGGCCGAAGGGCCGCAGCATCCGGGTCTGCGGGCTTTACCTGCCCAACGGCAACCCCGCGCCGGGACCGAAATTCGACTACAAACTGGCGTGGATGGACCGACTGCGCGCCCGGGGGACCGATCTGCTGGCGCTGGAGGAGCCGGTGGTGATGGCCGGTGATTACAACATCATCCCGCAGGATATCGACGCCGCCCGGCCAGAGGCATGGGCCGAGGATGCGCTCGCCCTGCCACAGGCGCGCGCGGCCTTTCGCCGGGTGCTGCACCAGGGCTGGTCCGAGGCGTTCCGGCTGCAG
>SKUV01000324.1 GCA_007129775.1 Paracoccaceae bacterium
CGCCGCTCCGCAAGGTAACGGGCGCTCACCAGCCCGGGGGCATCCTGCGCCTCAGCCCCGCAGGGCCGCCAGCAGGCCGTCCACCTCGTCCGCGACGGTGCACCACGAGGTCACGAGCCGCGCCCGCACATGCTCGGCATCCTCCGCCTCCGCAGCCCCGCCGCCCATCAGATAATACTGCGCCCCGGCCGCACGCGCGCGCGCATGCGCCCCGGCGGGCAGTTCGGCGAAGATCATATTGGCCTGCACCGGATGCAGCAGCCGCGCGCCCGGCAGCGCCTCCAGCCCCGCCGCAAGCCGCGCGGCAGCGGCATTGGCATCCCGCGCCAGCGCGCGCCACAGATCGTCCTCCAGCCACGCCGCCATCTGCGCCGACAGATAGCGATGCTTGGAAAACAGATGCCCGCCGCGCTTGCGGCGTAACTGAAACTCCCATGATTTCGCCGGATCGAACAGGATCACCGCCTCCGCCCCCAGAAGCCCGTTCTTGGTGCCCCCCAGCGACAGAACGTCCACCCCGGCCTTCCATGTCAGTTCCGCCGGGCTGCATCCGGCCGCCACCAGCGCATTGGCAAAGCGCGCTCCGTCCATATGGCTCGGCAAGCCGGCGGCCCGGGCGATCGCGGTCAGTTCGGCCACTGCCGCCGGGTCCAGCACCGCGCCGGCCTCGGTGGCGTTGGTGATCGACACGATCCCCCCCTGCACCGAATGCACTCCGCGCTTGCCCGCCTGCCCCACCGCGCGCGCCAGCGCCTCCGGGTCCATCCGCCCGTGATCCCCCTCCACAACCACCAGCTTGGCCCCGCCGGTGTAGAATTCGGGCGCGCCGCATTCGTCTTCTTCGATATGGGCGATGCGATGGCAAAAGACGCTGCCCCATGGCGGACAATATGAGGCCAGCGCCAGCGCATTCGCCGCCGTCCCGGTCGCCACCAGATGCACCTCGGCCTCCGGCGCCTCGAATACCTCGCGCAGGCGCGCGCGCACATCCGCCATCGCGGCCTCGGCGCCATAGCCCATCGCATAGCCCTCGTTCGCGCGGGCCAGCGCCGCCATCACCTGCGGCGGCGCGGGCGAGGTATTGTCGGAAGCAAAGTACATCACGGCTCCTCGTCGATGATATGGTCTTCCCAGTCCTCCTGGGGCACCTCGAATTCCGGCACCGTCCAGCCCCGCACCGAAATGCCGGCCCGGTGCACGCTTTCGGGATCGCCCGACACCAGCGGGTGCCACGGCGCCAGCCGCCCGCCCTCGTAAAGCACCCGATAGGCGCAACTGCGCGGCATCCAATAGGCGATGTCGGGCAGGTTTGCGGGCGTCAGCACCACGCATTCCGGCACCAGCGCCTTGCGGATCTCGTATTGACCGCAGCGGCAGCTTTCCCCGTCGAGGAGCCGGCAGGCGATGCGGGTAAAGGCGACCTCGCCGGTATCGGCATCCTCCAGCTTGTTCAGGCAGCATTTTCCGCAGCCGTCACACAGCGCTTCCCATTCGGCCTTCGTCATCTCCGGCAGCGGCACATCTTCCCAGAACCGCGGGCGGATCGTGTCGTCTGGCGCCGCGGGCCGGCCGCGGGCGGGGCGGGGGCGCCGGCGGGCCATCAGAGCGCGTCGAGCACGCGGCGCGCGCGGGCGCAATCCTCGGCCATCTGCGCCACAAGCGCCGGCACATCGGCAAAGCGCGCTTCGGGCCGCAGAAACTCCACCAGCGCGACCGAAAGCGTCGCGCCATACAGATCGCCCGAGAAATCGAACAGATAGGTTTCGAGATTGGGCGCCTCCGCCCCCCCGAATTGCGGCCGAACACCCAGCGAGGCCGCCCCGGCGTAGCGCCCGGCATAGGGCCCGTCCAGCACCTCGGCCAGCACCGCATAGACCCCCAGACGCGGCAGATGCAGCCCGGAGACATCCATATTGGCCGTGGGATAGCCCAGATCGCGCCCGCGCTTGGCCCCGTGCAGCACCGGCCCCTCGATCCGGTGCCAATGGCCCAGCATCTCGGCCGCGGCCCGTGGCTGGCCGGCCGCCAGCGCCGCCCGGATCGCCGTGGAAGAGACGCGCCCCGACGGCCCGGTCAGCAAATCCGCCACGCTCACACCGAATTCCAGTTGCGCGCCCAGATCGCGCAGCGTCGCGGCATCGCCCTTGCGGCCCTTGCCGAAACAGAAATCCGCGCCGATCACCACATGGCGCGCCCTCAGTCCCTCGGCCAGAACGCGCCGCGCGAAATCCTCGGCGCTCAGCCCCGCAAGGCGCGCATCGAACGGAAGTTCATAGAGAATATCCACCCCCAAACGCTCCAGCCGGTTGGCCCGGGCGCGGGCGTTCATCAGCCGAAAGGGCGGAGTGTCGGGGGCGAAAACCTCGCGCGGGTGCGGCTCGAACGTCATCACCCCAAGCGGCGCATCGCAGGCCGTGCGGGCCAGATCGATCACCGCCTGATGGCCCAGATGGATGCCGTCGAAATTGCCGATCGCGAGGGACGCGCCCTGCGCGGCCGGTTCCAGCCCGTCCCATCTGCGGATGATCTGCATGGTCCCCCTCGGGCCGGGGGCCCGCGCGCGTCAGTCGAACTTGCGGCTCGGCGCCAGCACCAGCGCCTCGCCCTTCAGCACCGTGGTATCGCCCACGGCGCAGCGACATTCAAGGGTGACCCGGCGCCGCCCAGGATCGACCGCGCTGACCGTGACTTCGGCCAGAACCACATCGCCCGGCCGCACCGGCGCCATGAATTTCAACGACTGGCCCAGATAGACGCTGCCATGGCCGGGCAGCTGTTCGCCGATCACCGCCGAAATCAGCCCGGCGGTCAGCATGCCATGGGCGATGCGGCCCTGAAAGATCGTGTCGCGGGCGTAAGCGTCGTCCAGATGCACCGGGTTCCGGTCGGTCGAGACCTCGGCGAAAAGCGCGATGTCGCGGTCGGTGACCTGCTTGCGCAGATAGCGGCGCATCCCGATCTCGATATCCTCGATACAGATCGTGCCGCGCGGCAGGTTGTCGGATTGCGGTAGGTCGAGCATCGGCACCCCTCCATGTTGCAGTGCAGCATAGGGCCGGAAGGGGGGGCTGGCAAGACAGTCGAGCAATTAATTTGCTTGAACGCAGGATTACTGGCAACTTTATTGCTTGACCGCCATCAGCGCAGATACCCGATCGCCCAGACGGGGGATTGTCCGTTGCGATGCAGGAAATCCCGCAGGCGCTCCGGGTCGGGGGCGCTGCCGGGCCCGGTTCCGGTTTCCGCCGCGGCGATCCCGCCGGTGATGAACAGCGCGTCGATATCTTCCTGCAACGCGCCCTGGATATCGGTGCCGATTCCGTCACCCAGCGCGAGGATCCGCTCGTTGGCCGGGGCAAGGCCGCTTTCGCCCAGACGCGCCCGCGCCAATTCGTAGATCGGCGCGTGAGGCTTGCCGAAATAGAGGCTTTCGCCCCCCATATCGGTATAGAGCGCGGCAATCGCGCCGGCGCAATAGAGCCGCCGTCCGCCGTGATCCACCACCAGATCGGGGTTGGCACAGAGCAGTTTCAGCCCCCGCGCCTTTGCCGAAAGAAGGCGCGCGCGGTAATCCTCGGGCACGTCGCCATCCTCGAACGGGCCGGTGCAGACGATTCCCTCCGCCTGCTCCAGTGGCACACGCTCCACCGCCGGCCAGTCACCGCCCGGGGGCGGGCTGAAAAAACGGTCGTCCTTGGGCGGGCCCAGATGCCAGACCTTGCGGCCGACCATCCCGCCGAACAGCGCCGATTGCGCGGCATCGCCGGAGGAAACGACCATGTCATAGGCCCCCTCCGGCACCCCGAGGCTTTCAAGCTGGCGCTTCACCCCTTCCGACGGGCGCGGCGAATTGGTCAGCAGCACCACCCGCCCGCCGCCCTCGCGATAGGCCAGCAGCGCGGAGACGGCATCGGGAAAGGCGCGCACCCCGTCGTGCAGACAGCCCCAGAGATCGCAGAACAGCACATCGTAATTCTGCGAGATGTCGGAAAGTCGATCTATGAGGCGGGTCATCGGGGCCTTTCGGCGCGAAAAATTGCACTATTTCAACATCCGCCCCGATCAGGGCGCGTGTCGGCTCAGAGTTTCAGCGCCGGGATGATCTGTTTCTTGCGGCTCATGATACCGGGCAGCACGAGCGTATCGCCCGTGGCGTACGCCCCGAACGAGGCTTCCGCAATGGCGCGCACCAGATCGTCGGGCACCAGCAGCGTCGCCTCTTCGCGCAGGATATCGACGATGAACAGAAGCACCTGATCGGCGCCATCCTCGGCCGCGACACCGGGCATCGCCGCCATCAGCGCATCCTTGCGCGCCAGCAACGGGCCGGGCGCCGTGGTCTCCAGCACCGAAACCCGCAGCCGCTTGCCCGCGACGGTGTATTCCTTGCTGTCCATCCGCAGCAACTCGGCCTCGGAAAAGCGCGAGACATCGGATTTCGCCGCGAACATCTCGGCGGCGTAATCGGGGATCGACAGGCCCAGCCCCTCGGCCAGCGCCTCGGCCAGCGCGCGATCCTGCGGCGTGGTGGTGGGCGAGCGGAATTCGAGCGTGTCGGACAGGATGCACGACAGCATCGCACCGCGAATCGGCTCGGGCATCCGCGCGGCGGCATCGGCGCCCATCAGATCGTGCATGATCGTGGCGGTGCAGGCCAGCGGGCGGATCGTGATCTCGATCGGGCCGCTGGTTTCCAGCCCTCCGGCCAGTTTGTGATGGTCGATGATGGCGCGGATATCGGCGCCGTTGATCCCCGCCGGCAGTTCGGCGGGGTTGTTGGTATCGACGATCACCACGGGTGCCCCCTCGGCCACATCGGCGATGATCTCGGGCCGCGCGAGGCCCCAGCGCTCCAGCACGAAGGCGGCTTCGGTATTCGGCTCTCCCAGCAGGACAGGCTGCGCGGGCTCGCCTTTGATTTCAGACAGATACCATGCCCAGATGATGGGCGAGCCGGTGGAATCGGTATCGGGGGCCTTGTGGCCGAAGACCTTGATCATGGGGCGTCCTGCCGCTTGCGTGGTGTCGTGTCGCGCGCCTTATAGGGGGCGGCCTCGGCTTTGTCACCCGGGGCGCGCGGTGATGCGCGCGGGCCGCGCGTATCAGTCGGTGATTTCCGTAAGCGCGTAGCCTGCCCTGTCCAGCAGGTCGAGCACCCCGTCCGGCCCAGAAAGATGCGCCGCGCCGACCGCGAGGACAATGCTGCCGCCCTCCGGCAGGCCCAGCAGATAGTCGATCCAGTCACGATTGCGGCTGGCCAGCATCACCTCCTCGATCCGCGTGTAAAGGGCCTGCATCGCGTCAAGGTCGAACTGGTCTTCCAGATCCTCGGGCATCCAGTAGCGGCCGAATTCCCACAAAAGCCGGTGCTGCCCCGCGAAATAGCTGTCGAGGGTCGTTGCGTGGATATCCTCGGCATAGGGCGTGATCAACAGCGTCGCGCGCAGGAAATCCACAAGCTCCTCCTCGGAGAACTGATCGAAAATCTCCAGAAGGATCGTGTAATCCTCCAGCCCCTGAACGGGCACGAGCGTGTCGCGGGCGAGATCCTCGATCAACGCGTCAAGCCCCCTGATCCCGCTTTCCCCCTGCGCAAGCACACATGCCGGCAGCGCAAGCGTCGTGATGGCAAGCCATGGCTGCATGCGCCCGGCCAGAAAGCCCGGCACCCCGCGCGCCACCATCTCTTGCCGCATCAGCGCCCATTCGTCGGGCGTCAGCATGTCGCGCAGCGCCTCGCCCTCCATGATGAAGGCAATCTCCGGGCTTTCGGCAAAAACCCGCGCCATGTCTTTCATGTCGGCCTGAAGCCCCTCCAGCACCACGAGGTCCGCCTCTGCGATGCGCGGCCACACGCGGTCCAGAAGGAGGGCGTTGCGCGGGTCGGCGACATGCACCGTGCCGACGATCGTGATCCTGGTGGTGCCGCTGCGCGCTTCCCACAGGTTGCCGGTGGGAAAGGGCGCGGCATCAGCGGCGGCGATCATGACGTCGCGCTGATCCTGCGGCATGGTGTCGAAAAGATTGCTGCCCCCGCAGGACGCCGCCGCAATGCCTGCCGATGCCCAGATCGAAAATGCCCATGCCGCCAGTCGTTTCATCATTCCGCCCCTGCCTGTGGCTCTGCGCCTTCGCTATCGCATGATCGCGGCGCCATGGCCATTCATTATGGGCCGTTCAGACGCTCCAGCGCGAACCCGCCGCGGTCGAGCAGATCGAGAACGCCATCATGGCCCGACAGATGCGCCGCCCCCACCGCCACCACCGCCCGCGTGCCATCGGGCAGCGCCTTGAGCAGGGTGACCCAGCCGCGGTTCCGCTCTGCCAGGATCCAGTCTTCGAAACCGGCGACCGCATCTTCCAGTGCCTCGGGGTCGATCCGGTCGCGCGACTGCGCGGCGATGAAGGTGGTCGAGAACTCCCAGACAAAGCGGTGATCCCCGGAGAAATAGGCATTGGCGGTGGTGGTGTGAATGTCTTCGAGGTCGGGCGCCTGCAGAATGATCTTGCGCAACAGCGTCAGGCCCCGTTCCGGGCCGAGCCTGTCGAACAGATCATGTATCAGCGGCGGGTCTTCGAGCGATGCAATCTCCACATCGGCGGCCCATGCGATTCCGTGCAACCGCTCGTCCAGCCCGATGAAGGCATGCAGGCCCGCGTCGAGGATGCAGGGCGTCAGCGTCAGCGTGGAATAGGCCAGCCATGGCTGAAACAGCGCCGCCATGAAGGGCGGAACGTCGATCGCCTCCATCGCGGCGGCGTAGCGCTGCCATTCCTCCGGGTCCAGCAGCTCGCGCATGGTCGGGCCGTCCTGAATATAGGTTTCGGCGGGATTGGCATTCATGAAAGCCTGCGTCGCCTCCATGCCGCTCCGGGTGGTTTCCAGAAAGAAGATATCGGCGACCTCGATCAGCGGGCGCGCGAAATCGGCCAGATCATCGTGGCGCGGATCGTCCAGATGCATCGTGCCGATCAGATGCAGTTCCAGATCGCCGCGCGTGGCGCGCCAGAAATTGCCCACCGGAAAGGGCGCGGCCTTGGCACGCGCGGCCATGGCGCGCAGGTCTTCCGGCGCCATCACCTGGCGCAGGTCGATGCCATAGGGGCAAAGCGCCGCCGCCGCTGGCACGCCCGCCGGCAGCACGGCACCGATCATCGCGCCCGCAATTGCCCGGCCGATATCCGCAAGCCGCTGCATGACCCCGCCTTTCGCCCAATCCTTCAGCATGATTCCTGCCACCGGCGAGGCGTGAATGCCAGCCGCCGGGCCGGGGGGCGGGGCGATTTTGTCACCGGGCGCGTCTTGACACCGCAGGGCGCGTTCCATAAATCCGGATCCGTTAGCACTCACCCGAGAAGAGTGCTAATTCCA
>SKUV01000397.1 GCA_007129775.1 Paracoccaceae bacterium
AGCGCGCGGATAAGCGCGAGGGGCCTCAAGGTCGTGCACCGGGGCCGCGACAGTTGCAGGATGGTCTGGAAGAGACGCCAGGCAGCTTAGCGGCGGTCGTTGCGTGCAACTGCGGCGCAGCCTGCTGCTGCGCGACCGCCGGTAAGACATAAAATTTCGCAGATTTAGACTTTTTAGTTGTAAAGTTGCGCAGCCGCAATTATCTGTCGCCTCAGAGCCCCGGCGATTCTGCGCCGCGGCATAACCGACCCGGGGAAATCCTCACCGGAGGCCAGCGAATGGAGACAGGAATGGCGCTTGATACGCAGCCGGCAATCATGACCTACGATGCGCCGCGCAAGGACCTCTACGCAGTGGGAGAAATGCCGCCGCTCGGGCATGTGCCCGCACAGATGCACGCCTGGGCGATCCGGCGCGAGCGCCACGGCGAGCCCGACAGCGCGATGCAACTGGAAATCGTCGACACGCCCGAACCCGACAGCCACGAAGTGCTGGTTCTGGTGATGGCGGCGGGGGTGAATTACAACGGCGTCTGGGCGGCGCTGGGCATTCCGATCAGCCCCTTCGACAGCCACGGCGCGGCCTTTCACATCGCCGGATCGGATGCCTCGGGCATCGTCTGGAAGGTCGGCGACAAGGTCAGGCGCTGGAAGGTCGGCGACGAGGTGGTGATCCACTGCAATCAGGACGATGGCGACGACGAGCATTGCAACGGCGGCGACCCCATGTTCTCGCCCACCCAGCGGATCTGGGGTTACGAGACGCCGGATGGCAGCTTTGCCCAGTTCACCTGCGTGCAGGCGCAGCAACTGATGCCGCGTCCGCGTCATCTGTCGTGGGAGGAAAGCGCCTGCTACACGCTGACGCTGGCCACCGCTTACCGGATGCTTTTCGGGCATCATCCGCATGAGCTTAAGCCGGGCCAGAATGTGCTGGTCTGGGGCGCGTCGGGCGGACTCGGATCCTACGCGATCCAGTTGATCAACACCGCCGGCGCCAACGCCATCGGCGTCATCAGCGACGAGGACAAGCGCGATTTCGTCATGGGGCTCGGCGCCAAGGGTGTGATCAACCGAAAGGATTTCGACTGCTGGGGCCAGATGCCAGCCGTCAACACGCCCGCATACAAGGCGTGGTTCGGCGAAGTGCGCCGGTTCGGCAAGGCGATCTGGGACATCACCGGCAAGGGCAACAATGTCGACATGGTGTTCGAACATCCCGGCGAGGCGACCTTCCCGGTCTCTACCTTCGTGGTCAAGCGTGGCGGCATGGTGGTGATCTGCGCGGGCACCACAGGCTACAATCTTACACTGGATGCCCGGTACCTGTGGATGCACCAGAAACGTGTGCAGGGTTCGCATTTCGCGAATCTGATGCAGGCAAGCGCGGCCAATCGACTGATGATTGAGCGCAGGCTGGACCCCTGCATGTCCGAAGTCTTTCCCTGGGCCGAAATCCCGGCCGCGCATATGAAAATGCGCCGAAATGAGCACAAACCAGGCAACATGGCAGTGCTTGTGCAGGCACCGCGGACCGGGCTGCGCACTTTCGAGGATACGCTGGAAGCCAGCCTCGAGCGCTGATCGCCCATTCCTCAGCGGGGAACCGATCCCGCGCTGGAGCCGCACTGCATGCGTCGGCTGTCGAAGCACCACGCGGCCCGGAATCCCGCCACATTTTATGCCCCCTGCCCCATGGCCGGGGGCATTTTATTGTCCCCTGACTATCCCCGGATCGGAGACGGTCTGTCCCCGATCCGGTGGGTAATCGCACATGCCGGCCCGTGGTAGGTTTGTCTTTGCGAAAAAGCGAATGAAACGGGTGGGGCCGTCGCAAGATGAAACACGACTGGGTCATCAGTGTCCTGCAGGATCTGCGCACATATGCCGAGGCGCACGGGCTGCATGCGGTAGCCCTGAAGGCCGAAGAAACGTTGCAGGTCGCCCTCGCCGAGATCGAGGCGGATGAGCAGGACAGCGCGTCGCCCAATACGCCCCCCTCCGGCCGTCGCGACAACTGACATTCCGCGCAACCTGTCCGGTGGTGCGCCGCTCGGGGGGATCGACCCCCCTTCGCGTCGCCGCGTCCCAAGGGCGCGCGCTGATGCGCAGACGCCCGGTGGACGCGCGCACCCCGGCAGGCCCCGCGTCCGGACCAGATCGCCCGACACTCCACCCTCAAGCAAGACGCCAACCCCAGGCGCGAAAGGGCATTCCCGGCGGGCACGGGCTGGCATAGGGTGGTGCCATGTCGGCACCGGCCCCCAACGCACCGGATTTCTCGGACGATCAGGCCTCAGCCTACGATCGTGTCGGCGCGCTCATGCAAGCGGCCGGGATCGACGTGGACGGCGGCACCACGGCACCGGCCGGCAAGGCTGGAGCGGAACCGGCGGTTCTTGCCGTCATTGGCAAGGCGGGTTCGGGCAAGACGATGCTGCTGGCCGCGATCACCGACGCGCTCACCAATGCCGGGGTCGAGATCGTCTCGGGCGATCACGAGGGACGTAGGCGGCGGGACCGTCGGCGCCTCGCCATCCTCGCCCCCACCAACAAGGCAGCCAGCGTGCTGCGCAATCGCGGCGTGCCGGCGACGACGATCCACCGGATTCTATACACCCCCCTCTACGCCCCTGAATACGAACGCATCGCCGAATGGCTGGCCGGCAACGGCGCCCGGCCCGATGTCGCAGGCCTCGGGATCGAAGGGCTGACGGATGACGCGCTGGACCGGGCGCGGGCCTTTTACGGCGCGGTCGCGTCGATCCCCGGCGCCCTGGCGGCGGCGGGGCTGCGGGGATCGGATTTCATCCGGGGCTGGAAGCGGCGCGAGGATCCGCTCGACATCGGCTTCGTGGACGAGGCCTCGATGCTGGACGCCCGGCAATTCGAGGACCTGCAGGAGATCTTTCCGACGCTGGTGCTGTTCGGTGATCCGGCGCAACTGGCCCCGGTGGGGCAATCGGGCGCGATGGTGTTCGACACCCTGCCGGCCGCACAGCGGCTCTCGTTGTCGCGCATCCACCGGCAGGCAGAGGGCAATCCGATCCTCGATCTGGCCCATGCGCTGGCCGACCCCGGCCTCGGCTTCGACGATTTCGAGCGGCTGGTCGAACGCGCCGCCGCCCGGGATGACAGGGTGCGGCTGGCCCCGCGGGTCGATGCCGGGCTGATGGCGCGCTCTCCCGTGCTGGTCTGGCGCAACGCCACCCGCATCCGGTTGATCCACGCTTTCCGCACGGCCCATGGCGCTCCCGCGACGGCGCTCTTGCCGGGAGAGCCGTTGATCTGCGACGGGCTGGAATTACCCCTCAAGCACCGCAAGCGGCGGATCGATCTGGAAGCCCGCGGACTGATCAAGGGCGCGCAGGTGATCTATCTGGGCCCGGGCCAGCGCGAGGGTTTCGCGCGGCTGCATGTGGTCGGGGCGGAGGATCCGCGGGTTTCGGCCGCGTCGATCATCAAGATCGAACAACCCGACGGCGAGGAACCCTTCATCCCCTCCGCCGCGCGGATGGGGGCGGCGTTTCTGCACGGGGCGGCGGTGACGATCCACAAGGCGCAGGGATCGCAATGGCCCGAGGTGCAGGTCTTCGCGCCCGATCTCTACGCCGCCGCGCGATCCGGCCGGGACGAAGCCGGCGTGCCGCTGTGGAAACGGCTGGCCTATGTGGCGATCACACGGGCGGAGCACCGGCTGCACTGGGTCACGCGCTATCGGCTCGGCCGCCCGGAGGCGCCGCTGGGAACCGACGATCTTCCGAAACCGGCCGCGCCCCTCAGCCTGCAAGCGTAGGCGCCACTGGCATGGACCGCAACGCGCCGCCGTGATAGGCCGCAGCCCCGAAGCGCGAAGCGCAAGGCAGGGCTGGCGGCGAGGCGTGCCGCGAACGGGGAACGACGCGCGGTGGAACTGACACGGGAAACCCCGGCCGATTATTGGGAGGTGGAGGCACTTTACGATCTCTGCTTCGCCCCGGGCCGCGAGGCGCTGTCGTCCTACCGGCTGCGCGACGGCGTTCGCCCGGTCGCGCCTCTTTGCCTCGTGCTGCGCGACGGTGGTATCCTCGCCGCGGCGATCCGGCACTGGCCGGTGCGGATCGGGACGGCTTCGGCACTGCTCCTTGGACCGATCGCCGTGCATCCCACCCGACAGGGCGAGGGACTCGGGGGCTGGCTGATCCTCGAAAGCGTGGAGCGCGCCCGCGCCGAAGGCTGGGCCCGCGTGCTGCTGGTGGGCGACGAGCCCTATTACAGCCGCTTCGGCTTTCGCCGGCTGGACAGGATCGAGATGCCCGCACCCACCAACCCCGAACGTGTCCTCGGCCTCGCCCTGCAGCCTGATGCGTGGGCGGGACTGCGCGGCAAGGTCGACAAGGCCCTGCCCCGCGACGAGCCCTAGCGCCGCACCAACGAGACCCTGCGGGCAGCGGCCCGGGAGGCGCGCGCTGATCCTTCGGCCTATCCCCTTGCCTTCGATGCCCGGGCGGCGTATAGCCCGCGGCTCGACCTGCGCGGCCGGCCGATGTGGCATGCCGAGTCGCGCAGAAAGACCGCCCGAATTGCGAAGGAGACGGAAATGCCCAAGATGAAGACAAAATCGAGCGCCAAGAAGCGTTTCAAGGTGACGGCAGGCGGCAAGGTGCTGGCCGCGCAGGCCGGCAAGCGGCACGGGATGATCAAGCGGACGAAGAAATTCATCCGCGACGCGCGCGGCACGACGACTTTGTCGGCCCCCGACGCGAAGATCGTCAAATCCTACATGCCCTACGACCGCTGAGGAGGAACGCAGATGTCCCGCGTCACATCCGGTAAAGTCACCCACGCTCGCCACCGCAAGATCGTCAAGGCCGCCAAGGGATACTACGGCGCCCGCTCGCGCAACTTCCGCACGGCGACCCAGGCGGTGGACAAGGCCAACCAGTACGCCACCCGCGACCGCAAGGTGCGCAAGCGCAACTTCCGCGCCCTGTGGATCCAGCGGATCAACGCCGCGGTGCGCGAGATCGACCCGAACCTTACATATTCGCGTTTCATCAACGCCCTCGGCCTCGCCGGGATCGAGGTTGACCGCAAGGTGCTGGCCGATCTGGCCGTGCACGAGCCCGAGGCTTTCGGCCAGATCGTGGAGCGTGCCAAGGCCGCGATGGCCTGAGCGCAGCTTTCCTCGCGCAGCTTTCATGAAATGGGCCGTGCCGCACCCGCGGCACGGCCCATTTCGTTGACAGCCTTCGCTGTGCTGCCTATCCAGCATTGGCGCATGCCGGACGCGCTCCAAGGAACGCCGGCCGGCCCCGACCGCGCGACAGACGTCAGGAGCGTCGCGCGGACCGGGTGGTGCGCTCACCCCCGGCAAACGACACCCCGATTGCAGGAGACAGGGGATGACCAAGCCCACTTCGCTTTCCGATTTCCGCTTTGACCCCGAATCCGAGGGTGACGATTACGTCGATGTGCAATTCGTCGCGATCGAGATCGCCCGGCTCCTTGCGGAGGGGGACAGCGAGTCGGTGCGCGCGTTTCTCGAAGGTCAGGAGCTTGCCGACGTCGCCGCCTATCTGGAGGAGCTGGACACAGAGCCCGCCTTTCAGGCGATGCGCCTGCTGAGCCTGCATGACCAGGCCGAAATGATCGGCTATCTGCGTCCGGCCTCACAGGTCGTGATCGCCACACAGATGGGTCGGCGGGAACTGGCCGCGCTCATGACCGCGATGAGCCATGACGAACGCGCAGACCTTTTCAAGCGGCTCGATGAAGAGGCGCAGGAGGCGCTGCTCCCGGCGCTTTCAAAGGCGGAACGCGAAGACCTGCGGCGCCTGTCAAGCTATGAGGAATCGACCGTCGGGTCGGTCATGACATCGGATTACGCGACCCTGAAGCCCGAGATGACAGCACCGCAGGCGATGGAAGCATTGCGCGCGCAGGCACTTGAGGCCGAAACCGTCTATACCGCCTATATCATCGACGACGCGCACCACCTTCTGGGCGTGCTGGACCTGCGCGACCTGCTGATCGCCCGCCCGCGCCAGAAGGTCGCCGACCTTATGGATACCGAGCCAGTCTGGATTCGTGCCGAGGCCGAGCAGGAAGAAGCCGCCAAGCTGATCGCCCGCTATGACCTGATCGCGCTGCCGGTACTGGATACCGACAACCGGCTGGTGGGGATCGTCACGCAGGACGACGCCATGGACGTCGCCGAAAGCGAGGTGACGGAGGATTTCTACAAGGGCTCGCTCGTCAACCCGCTGGAAACCTCGGTCGCCGATGCGACGATCACGATGCTTTACAAGGCGCGCATCTACTGGCTGGTGCTGCTGGTCTTCGGCAATATCTTTTCCGGCGCGGGCATCGCCTATTTCGAGGATACGATCGCGGCGCATCTGGCGCTTTTGTTCTTCTTGCCGCTGCTGATCGCCTCGGGCGGGAATGCCGGTACGCAATCGGCCACGCTGATGGTGCGGGCGCTGGCCACGGGCGATGTGCGGATCAGCGATTTCGGGCAGCTTCTGGGCCGGGAACTGGTGATCGCACTCGCCCTCGGGCTGACGATGGCCGTAGCGGTCGCGACGATCGGGGTCTGGCGCGGCGGGCCCGAGATCGCGCTGGTCGTGTCGCTGGCGATGGTCAGCATCGTGATCATGGGGGCGCTCTTCGGCATGTCGCTGCCGTTCCTGTTCCAGCGCCTCGGGCGCGACCCGGCCACCGCCGCCGGGCCGCTGGTGACCTCGGTCGCCGATATCCTCGGGGTTCTGATCTATTTCGGAATCGCCTCGGTCCTGCTCGATATCTGAGCCCGGCTTGCAATCGGGCGTGAACCTGCTAACCCCTGCGCCGATACGGGCGAGGACGAACGGAAGGCACGGGCAATGGACGGGATCGCGGAACTGCGGGCGAAATACCTCGAGCAGATTTCCGGCGCCGGCGATACCGATGCGCTGGAGGCCGTGCGCCTTGCCGCGTTGGGCAAGAAGGGCGAAATCAGCCTGAAGATGCGCCAACTCGGCCGCATGACGCCCGAGGAACGCAAGACCGCCGGCCCAACCCTCAACGCCCTGAAGGACGAGATCGACAGCGCCCTGCGCGCCCGCCGGCAGGGGCTGGAGGATGCCGCCCTCGATGCCAGGTTGCAAGCCGAATGGCTGGATGTGACACTTCCGGCCCGGCCCCGGCGTACCGGCACCATCCATCCCGTCAGTCAGGTGATGGAGGAGTTGACCGCGATCTTCGCCGATATGGGGTTTTCGGTTGCCGAAGGGCCGCAGGTCGAAAGCGACTGGTTCAATTTCGACGCGCTTAACATCCCGCCCGAGCATCCG
>SKUV01000371.1 GCA_007129775.1 Paracoccaceae bacterium
GCCGCGCGCCTGCCGCCGCCGCGGTTCGAGCCGCTGGGCTCTGCCGCGGTGCCGCGGGCGCTGGGCGGGCTGCTGGCGCTTTTCGCGGTCTTGCTGGCGGCGGGTGCGCTGCGGGCGCTGATCGCCGGGCGCGATGATGCGGACTGGCCCGCCTTCGCCGCACCTGCGGCGCGGATGCTGCGGGGGACGGCGGTGCTGGGCGCGGTGATCCTGTTCGTGGTCGCGATGGACCGGTTTCGCCTGCCCTTCGTGGCGGTCGGGCCGGTCTTCGTGGTGGCGATCTCGGTTCTGCTGGGGGGGCTCTCGCTGCGGGTGGCGGGGTTTTCGGCGCTCTGGGGCGTCGTGCTCTGCTTCGGGCTCAGCGCCGTCTTCACCCGCTTTTTCTATATCAACCTGCCCTAGGGGCGCGCGATGATCGACGCCTTTCTTGCGCTCCTGACGCTGGAGCCGATGATTTATCTGACCGTGGGCGTGGCGCTGGGCATCGTGATCGGCGCGATCCCGGGGCTGACGGCAACGATGCTGATCGCGCTGACGCTGCCGCTCACGTTTCACATGAGCAGCGTGAACGCGGTGACGCTGCTGATCGGGCAATATGTGGGCGGCATCTCCGGCGGGCTGATCATGGCGATCCTCTTGCGGATGCCCGGCACGCCGGCCTCGATCGTCACCACTTTCGACGGCTATCCGATGTCGCAAAAGGGCCTGACCGAGCGCGCGCTGGCGCTGGGCATCGTGGCGAGTTTCTTTGGCGGGTTGGTCAGCTGGGCCTTTCTGGCCGGCATGTCGCCGGCGCTGGCGCGGTTCGCGCTGCAATTCGGACCTTGGGAGTATTTCGGTCTGGTGATGATGGCCCTGACAATGCTGGCGGTGCTGGCGCAGGGCACGGTGCTGCGCGGGCTGCTGGCGGCGGTGCTGGGCATGGCCTTCGCCCTGCCGGGGATCGACGCCTCCATCGGCCAGCAGCGCCTGACCTTCGGCTATTCGGAGCTTCTGGGCGGGTTCGCGCTGTTGCCGGTGCTGATCGGGGCCTTCGCGATCAGCCAGATCCTGCGCGATGCCTCGGCCGGGGCGGAAGGGCCGGCCAAGGCCCCGCGCCCGGCGGGGCGGTTGCCCTATACCCTGTCCGACCTGCGCCGCTTTGGTCCGAACATGCTGCGCTCCAGCGTGATCGGAACGTGGATCGGGCTTCTGCCGGGGATCGGCGGCAATATCGCGGCGCTGGTGTCCTATTCCACCGCGCGGCAATTGTCGGCCGAGCCCGAGAAGTTCGGCACCGGGCACGATCATGGCGTGGTGGCGGGCGAGACCGCCAACAACGCCTCCATCGGCGGGGCGCTTATCCCGCTGATCACCATGGGCATTCCCGGCAGCGTGACCGAGGCAATCCTGATCGGCGCGCTGATCATCCACAACCTGCAGCCCGGCCCGCTGCTGTTTCAGAACGCGCCCGAGGTCGCCTATGGCATCATCGCCGCCTATCTCGTCGCCAATATCCTGATGGTCCTCATGATGTGGGGCGCGGTGCGCTGGATCGCCCGGGTGACGGAGATCCCGCGCGCCGCACTCTTTTCCACGATCCTGGTGTTCTGCGTCGTCGGCTCCTTCGCCATCAACAACAACTGGTTCGATGTCTATGTGATGATCGCCTTCGGGGTGATCGGGCTGACGCTGGAATGGGCGCGCATCCCGCTGGCGCCCTTCGTGATCGGCTTCGTGCTCTCGCCCATCGCAGAACGCGAGCTACGATCGGCCTTCATGCGTTCGGACGGCGACATTGCCGAGATACTCGAGCGGCCGTGGGCGCTTGCCTTTCTGGCGGTTGCGCTGCTAACGCTGCTCGCCCCGTCGGTGACGGCGCTGTTTCGCGGCCGGCGCAAGGGGCAGACGACAGGGACCGCACCATGAACCTGACTTTCGCACAAAGCGGCGAGCGCCGTTATCAGCAGATCGCCCGCAGCCTTGCCGGCCGGATCGAGCGGGGGGATTTCCGCGAGGGCGAGCGACTGCCGGCCGAACGCGACCTGTCGCGCGAGATGGACGTCAGCCGCACGACGCTGCGCGAGGCGCTGATCGCGCTGGAACTGATGAACTATGTGGAGATTCGCACCGGGTCGGGCATCTATGTGCTGCCGGCCTCGGCACGCGATACGCCCGCAACCCCCCTGCCCGAAAACGAGCCCGGCCCGCTGGAGGTGCTGGAGTTGCGCCGCGTGATCGAGGGCACGCTGGCCGCCGCCGCCGCCGAACGGGGCAGCGACGCGGCCCTGGCCGAGATCACCGCGACGGCGACGGCCATGCGCGCCGCGATCGATGACCTGCCCGAATTCGACCGGCTTGACCGGGTGTTCCATCTGCAGATCGCGCGCGCCTCGGGCAACAGCCTCGGCCCCGGGCTGGTGGACTGGCTCTGGGCCTTTCGCGGCGGGGCGATGTGGCGCAAGCGCTATGGCCAGACCCGGCACCGCGACAACCGCCTGATCACCGTCGAAGACCACGCCCGCATCGCCCGCGCGATGCTGCGCCGCCTGCCCGACAAGGCCGATACCGCCATGAAGGCCCATGTGGATGTGCTGATCGAACGCTTTCTCGATCTGGGCTTCACCGACTGACCGCCCGATCCGACAGATGCGCCCCGACAAGACCCCGGCAAGAGCTTGAGACCCGCCAGAAAGGACCGCGACATGACCCGCCCCGACATCATCTTCATCCTGACGGATCAGCAGCGGTTCGACACGATCCGCGCGCTGGGGGCGAACCATATCGACACGCCCAACCTCGACCGGCTGGTGGCCGAGGGCGTGACCTTCACCGAATGCCATGTCACCGCGCCAAGCTGCGTGCCCTGCCGGGCGAGCCTGTTTTCAGGCCGTTACCCGCACACCAACGGCGTGCTGGCCAATGGCACGCCGTGGTCGCGCACATGGGTGGAGGACCTCAATGATGCAGGCTATCACTGCGTCAATATCGGCAAGATGCACACCATTCCCTATGACGCTCCGGCGGGGTTTCACGAACGCATCGTGGTCGAGAACAAGGACCGTTATCTGGAACACCGCTGGTTTCTGGATGACTGGGATCGCGCGCTGGCCGCGTATGGGCTGGTCAAGCAGCAGCGTAGCCAGTATCGCGCCCGCCCCGATTACCGCGAGGCGCTGGGCGCCTTCACCTGGGATCTGCCACCGCATCTGCATTCGGACAATTACGTGGCCGAGATGGCCAAGTTCTGGCTGCGCACCAAGCCGGTGGAAAAGCCGCTCTTTCTGCAGATCGGCTTTCCCGGCCCGCACCCGCCCTATGACCCGACGCCGGAACTGGCCGAGAAATACCTCGCCCGCGACATCCCCCTGCCCGATCAGACCGAGGATCTGGACGCCCTGCCCCCCGCGCTGGCCGAAAAGCGCCGCCACGATGTGGAGGTCGATCACGACAGCGTGGCATGGACGCTCGACCCGACCCGCGAGCAGTTGCACAAGATGCGCGCCTATTACTGCGCCAATGTGGAGATGATCGACCGCGAGGTGGGCGAGATCCTCGACGCGCTGGAGGCGCGCGGAAGGCTCGACAACACGATCATCGTCTTCGCCTCGGACCACGGCGATCTGCTGGGCGATCATGGCATGAGCCAGAAATGGGCCTGCTATGACACGGTGACGCGCGTGCCGCTGATCATCCGCGCACCGCAGAGGTTCGCGGGGGGCCGTCAGGTCGATGCGATGGTGCAATTGTTCGATCTGGCGCCCACGATCCTCGAATGGGCGGGGGTGGCAGTGCCCGACGATTTCGAGGCGATCTCGCTCAACCCGGCGCTGGAGGGGGCGGAGTTTGCCGGCCGCAGCCATGTCTTTGCCGAACAGGGGGGGGATGTGAACTTCACCGGCTGCGATTACATGACCATGGTGCGTTCGGACAGCCACAAGCTGATCCATTACCGCGGGCAGAGCTATGGCCAGTTGTTCGACCTGAAGGCCGATCCGGGCGAAACCCGCAACCTGTGGGACGCGCCCGAGGCCGCGGCGGAAAAACAGGCGCTGCTGGATCGGCTGCGCGACTGGATGATCGACAGCGCGTTCGAAACGCGCGCCTTTCGCGCGGGCGTGATGCGCTGAGGCGGCGCACGCGCCCTCAGTTGTCCGCCAGCGCGCGCGCCTCCTGCGGATTGAGGCGCAGCACGGCGAGGTTGAGCGCGCCCGCCGCCGTCACCCATGCCAGATAGGGCACGAACAGCAGGGCCGCGATCCGGTCAAGCGGCCACATCGCGATCATCGTCGCCGCCACCGCCAGCCACAGCCCCGCCATCACCCCAAGCGCAAATCGCATCCGGTGAAGGCCAAAGAAAATGGGTGTCCAGAGGGTGTTGAGCGCGATCTGAAGCGCCCAGAAGGCCATGGCATAGGCGCTGCCCTCCAGCGGCGCCACCCGGGCCGCCGCCACCGCCATCGCCACGTAAAGGATCGACCAGGCCAGAGGAAAGGCCCAGTCCGGCGGCGTCCAGCGGGGTTTGGCCAGCGCGCGATACCACGCACCGGGCTCGAATACCGCGCCGGTGGTGCCGGCGGCGAGCGCGGCAGCAAGGAAAATCGCGAAAAGAAACCAATCCATCCTGATCAGGTAGCGCGCGCGCGCCCGTCAATCAAGGCAACCGCGCGGCGCGGTCCTGCGCCTCCAGCGTGGCCAGCGCCGAGACCAGCGCCGCGGTGCGCCCCTCGGCCCATGTTTCGCGGGCCGGCGGGCCCTTGGCGGCGGCCTCCACCAGAAAGGCGACCTCGGGCATGGGACGGGCGTAAAGCTCGGTCGGGCGCGGCATCACCATTCCCAGCCCCGTGCGCAGCCAGCCCGTGGCCAGCCCGCCCAGTTTCTGCCGCGTGGTGGTATGGGCACGCCGCGTCACGCTGTCATGGCCGGCGCGCGCGATGTCGCGGCCGATGGCGGCGTAGATATGGCGCGCGGCATAGATGCCGGGGCGGCAGCCGGCGGGAAGGCTGCGAATGCCGGCCTCGGCCCGGAAATAGAGCCTGTCGGCCTCGGCCAGAAGCCGTCGGGTCAGGCGCCGGATTTCGGGCAGCGGGCGCGGATCGGCCAGAAAGGCCTCCGGCTCCAGCCCGGCCTCGGTCATCCAGTCGAGCGGCAGATAGATGCGCCCGGCCATGGCATCCTCGCCCACATCGCGTGCGATGTTGGTCAGTTGCATCGCAAGACCCAGATCGCAGGCTCGCGCCAGCGCATCTGCACAGCGCACCCGCATCAGCACGCACATCATCGCGCCCACCGCCGCCGCGACCCGCGCCGAATAGCCGTGCAGCTCCGAAAGAGTGCCGTAGCGCCGGCCCATGGCATCCCAGGCCAGCCCCTCCAGCAGCGCCTCGGGCAAGGCGCGCGGCATCTCGAAATCCTCGATCATGGCGGCGAAGGCCCGGTCGGCGGGCGCATCGCGGGGCGTGCCGCGATAGCACAGATCCAGCCGGTCGCGCAGCGACAGCACGGCGGCGGGTTTCTCGGCGTTCAGGTCCACCGCGTCATCGGCCAGGCGGCAAAACGCGTATAGCGCCAGCGCCGGGTCGCGCACCTGCTGCGGCAGCAGGCGCGAGGCCGCGTGAAATGACAGCGAGCCATGGCGGATCGCCTCTTCGCAATGGCTCAGGTCGGCCTCGGCGATCATTCCGCGGCCTGCCGCAGCGGGGGCGCCATCACCGGCGCGCCGGGCGCGTCGGGCACCAGTTTGCCCAGCACCTCGGCGGTGGAGATCACGCCCGGCAGCCCCGCGCCGGGATGGGTGCCGGCACCGACCAGATAAAGCCCCGGCAACTCCTCCGACACGTTGTGCGGCCGGAACCATGCCGATTGCAGGATCCGCGGCTCCAGCGAGAAACCGGCGCCGTGGGGCGACAGGTAGCGGTTGCGGAAATCCTCGGGCGTGAGCGTCATGCTGGCCGACAGGCGCGCCTCGAAACCGGGCATGACCTGTTCCTCCAGCACCTTCGCCATGCGCCGGCGATAGCCCTCGCCGATCTCGTCCCAGTCGGGCGCGCCGGCATGGCCCAGATGGGGCACGACCGAAAGCGCATAGAAGGTGTCATCGCCCGCCGGCGCGGCCGAAGGGTCGGTCACGCTGGGGCGGTGGATATACAGGCTCATGTCCTCGGACAGCCGGCCCTTGATGAAAATGTCCCGCAAGAGCCCGGTATAGCGCGGCCCGCTCAGGATCGTGTGGTGGCCCAGATCGGGCCACATGGCACGCGTGCCCTTCGTGCCGAAATACCACACGAACAGCCCCGACGACCAACGCTTGCGCCGCAGCTTCGCATCGGTCCAGCGCCGCCGGGGATGATTGCGCAGTAGCCGGCTGTAGGTATGGCCGGCATCGGCGTTGGAGATGACGATATCGGCGGGGATCACGTCGCCGTCGCTCAGGCGCACGCCGGCGGCGCGGCCGCCCCGGGTGACGATCTCGTCCACCTCGGCGCCCATGATCAGGCTGCCGCCCTGATCGCTGACGACCCGCGCCATGGCCCGCGCTATGGCCTGCACACCGCCCATGGCGTAATGCACGCCGAATTCCTTTTCCAGATGCGCCACGAGGGCATACATCGATGTCACATGCAGCGGGTCACCCCCGATGAACAGCGGATGGAACGACAGCGCCATGCGCAGCCGTTCGTCCTTGACCAGCCGCGCCGCATGGGCATGCACCGACCGATCCGCCCGAAGCCACGCGAATTTCGGCAGAACCTTTATCAGTTCCCACAGCGAATTCATCGGCCTGCGGCCCAGATCCTCGAAGCCGAACCAGTAGCGGGTTTCGGCATCCTTCAGGAACTGCCGATAGCCCTTCAGGTCTCCGGGCGACAGGCGCGCGACCTCGGCCTCCATCCCCGCGGCGTCGCCGTTGACGCGAAACCGCGTGCCGTCCTGCCAGCGCATTTCGTAAAAGGGCTCCATCGGGCGCAGATCGACCTCGCTGTCGAAATCGCGCCCGCAGGCGGCCCAAAGCTGCCGCAGGGTCTGCGGCACGGTCACGATCGTGGGGCCGAGGTCGAACCGGTGGCCGTTCTGCGTGATCGACGACCCCCGCCCCCCCGGCAGATCCAGCCGGTCGAGCACCGTGACGGCATAGCCCTTCGCCCCCAGCCGCATGGCTGCGGCGAGCCCCCCGATACCGGCGCCGATGACGATGGCGCGAGGAGGATTCGTGCTGGCCGGGCGCGACATGGCAGAGCCCTTTCTGTCAGGTTCCGATGACACCAAACACCGGCTCACAACCGGC
>SKUV01000096.1 GCA_007129775.1 Paracoccaceae bacterium
CGACGCGCGGCCCCGGGATGCGCGGGAACTGGTGCTGTCGCAGACCCTGCTGGTGGGCGGGCTTGTTCGCGCCGCGCTGGATGTGGCCGCGGGCGTGCTCCATCCCCGTCACAACCCGACCGAGGGCGAGCGCCTCGCCGTGCTTGCGGTGGGCGGCTACGGGCGCGCCGAGATGGCGCCCCATTCCGATGTGGACCTTCTGTTCCTGACCCCGTGGAAGGTGACCGGCTGGGCCGAGAGCGTGATCGAATCCACGCTCTACATCCTGTGGGATCTGCGGTTCAAGGTCGGACATTCCAGCCGCACCGTGACCGATTGCATCCGGCTGGGGCGGGATGACATCACGATCCGCACCGCATTGCTTGAACACCGCTTCCTCTGGGGCCACGAGCCGCTTGCGCAGGAATTGCGGGCGCGGCTGTGGTCGGATCTGTTCCACAACACCGGGGGCGAATTCATCGAAGGCAAGCTCGCCGAGCGGGCGGAGCGCCACCGGCGGCAGGGCGGGCAGCGCTATGTGCTGGAGCCGAACGTCAAGGAGGGCAAGGGCGGGCTGCGTGACCTGCAGACCCTATACTGGATCGCCAAGTATCTGCACCGGGTCGATCAGGCCGCGGAACTGGTCGATCTGGGGATGTTCACCGCCGAGGAATATCGCAGTTTCCGCGAGGCCGAGACGTTCCTGTGGGCGGTGCGCTGCCATCTGCATTACATCACCGGCCGTGCCATGGATCAGCTGACCTTCGATCATCAGGTCGAGATCGCCGAAAAGCTCGGCTATGCCGATGCGGGCGGGCGCCGGGGGGTCGAGCATTTCATGCAGGCCTATTTCCGCCACGCCACCCGCGTGGGCGAGTTGACGCGCATTTTCCTGACCGCGCTAGAGGCATCTCACGCCAAGCGCGCGCCGAGGCTGGTGGGCCTTTTCAAGCGTCGTCGCAAGGTGCGCGAGGGCTATCGCGTCGTGCAGGGCCGGCTGAGCATCGCCGATCCCGAGCGCTTTCTCGAAGACCCGCTGAACCTCTTGCGCATCTTCGAGGAGGGGCTGCGCACGGGGCTGTTGCTGCATCCCGATGCCATGCGCCTGCTGGCCGCCAGCCTGCACCGGTTCGACACCTCCGTGCAGGAGGATCGCGAGGCCAACCGGATCTTCATCGACCTTCTGCTCAAGCACGGGAACCCGGAGCGCGCCCTGCGCCGGATGAACGAACTGGGCGTGCTGGGCGCCTTCATCCCCGAGTTTGAGCCCATCGTGGCGATGATGCAGTTCAACGTCTATCATCACTATACGGTGGACGAGCACACCATCCAGTGCATCAGCACGCTGGCCCAGATCGAGCGCGGCGAACTGGTGGAGGAACTGCCCATCGCCAGCCGCATCCTGCAGGAGGGCGTGAACCGCAAGGTTGTCTATATCGCGCTGCTTCTGCACGACATCGGCAAGGGCCGGCCCGAGGATCATTCGGTTCTGGGCGCCCAGATCGCGCGTCGCCTTGCGCCCCGGCTGACGCTGAATGCCGAGGAATCCGAGACGGTGGAATGGCTGGTCCGCTATCACCTGCTGATGTCGGACATGGCGCAAAAGCGCGACATATCGGACCCGCGCACGGTGCGGGCCTTCGCCAAGGCGGTGAAGACGCGCAAGCGGCTCGATCTGCTTACGGTATTGACCGTTTGCGACATTCGCGGGGTCGGCCCCGGGACGTGGAACAACTGGAAGGCCATGTTGTTGCGCCAGCTTTACCGCGACACGGCGGATGCGCTGGAGACCGGGCTGGAGGACCTCAACCGCGACAAGCGCGAGGCCGAGGCCAAGCGCGCCCTGCGCGCGGCGCTGGCCGATTGGTCGAAATCCGTTCTGCGCACCGAGACCGCGCGCCATTACGGCCCCTACTGGCAGGGTCTGCCCACCGATACGCAGGTCGTCTTTGCCAACCTTCTGCGTGCCATCGGCCCCGACGAGATCCGGATCGACCTGCACCCCGACGAGGGGCGTGACGCGACCCGCGCCTGTTTCGCGCTGTCCGATCACCCGGGCATCTTCTCGCGGCTCGCCGGGGCGCTGGCGCTGGTGGGCGCGAATGTGGTGGATGCGCGCACCTATACCTCCAAGGACGGCTATGCCACCGCCGTCTTCTGGATTCAAGACAGCGAGGGGTCTCCTTACGAGATCAGCCGGCTGCCGCGGCTGCGCAAGATGATCGAGCGGACCTTCGCCGGCGAGGTCGTGGCCTCGAACGCGCTGCAGGATCGCGACAAGCTGAAAAAGCGCGAACGCCAGTTCCGCGTGCCCACCTCGATCACCTTCGACAACGAGGGCTCGGACATCTACACGATCATCGAGGTCGATACCCGCGACCGGCCCGGGCTGCTGTATGACCTGACGCGGACGCTGGCGGCGAACAACATCTATATCGCCAGCGCCGTCATCGCGACCTATGGGGTGCAGGTGGTCGATACCTTCTATGTCAAGGACATGTTCGGGCTGAAGCTGCATTCGGTTTCGCGACAACAGGCGCTGGAGCGCAAGCTGCGCGAGGCCATTCAGGCCGGCGCGCAGCGGGCGGGCCGGTCATGACCCCCGGCGCGCCCCCCGCCGCGCGCCTCCGGCGAATGCCAGAGCGCGCAACGTGAGCCCGCCGCGGCTGCTGCGCTCCTTCGCGACGGTCGGCGGCTGGACGCTCGCCAGCCGCATCGTCGGCTTTCTGCGCGACATCATGATCGCCGCGCTCTTGGGGGCGGGGCCGGCGGCGCAGGCCTTCCTGATCGCCTTTGCCCTGCCGAACATGTTTCGCCGGCTGTTCGCCGAGGGCGCGTTCAACATGGCCTTCGTGCCGATTTTCGCAAAGAAACTGGAGGGCGGCGAGGATGCCCGGGACTTCGCCCGCGACGCGCTGTCGGGGCTCGTAACACTGCTGATCGTGCTGACGCTGCTGGCGCAGGTGGCGATGCCGTGGCTGGTGCTGGCCATGGCCGGCGGCTTTCTGGGGGACGAACGTCTCGACCTGGCTGTGATCTACGGGCGGATCGCCTTTCCCTACATCATCTTCATCTCGGTCGCGGCGCTTTTGTCGGGGGTTCTGAATGCGGCGGGGCGGTTCACCGCGGCCGCGGCGGCGCCGGTGCTGCTGAACCTGTTCTTCGTCGCGGCGATGGCGGCGGCCGTGGCATTCGACTGGCCGGTGGGCGATGCGCTGGCATGGGCGGTGCCGCTGGCCGGTGTCGCGCAACTGGCGCTTGTCTGGGTGGCGGCGGCGCGGGTGGGGTTCGTGCTGGTTCCGCGGCGGCCGCGGCTGACGCCGGAAATCCGGCGGCTCGCAATCATTGCCGCGCCGGCGATGCTTGCCGGCGGGGTGGTGCAGATCAACCTGATCGTCGGCCGTCAGGTGGCGAGCTTTTTCGATGGCGCGATCGCGTGGCTGAGCTATGCCGACCGGCTTTATCAACTGCCGCTGGGCGTGGTGGGCATCGCCATCGGCGTGGTGCTGCTGCCCGATCTGGCGCGGCGGCTGCGGGCCGGCGATACCGGCGCGGGGCGCCATTCCTTCAACCGCGCGACCGAATTCGCGCTGGCGCTGACCCTGCCGGCAACAGTGGCGCTGGTGGTGATCGCAGCGCCGCTGGTCTCGGTGCTGTTCCAGCGCGGGGCCTTCGGGCCGGACGACACGACCGCCACGGCGCTGGCGGTGGCGGTCTATGGGCTCGGGCTGCCGGCCTTTGTGCTGCAGAAGGTTCTGCAGCCGCTTTATTTCGCGCGCGAGGATACCCGCCGGCCCTTGCGGTTCGCGGTCTGGGCGATGGTGGTGAATGCGGTGCTGGCGGTTGGTCTTGCGCCGATGATCGGCTTTATCGCGGCGGCGCTGGCCACCAGCGTGGCGGGTTGGGTGATGGTGGCGCAGCTTTGGCTCGGGGCGCGAGGCATGGGCCCGGCGGCCGAGATCGACGCGCGGCTGCGCCACGCCCTGCCTCGGATGCTGGCGGCCTCGCTCGGCATGGGGCTGCTGTTGTGGCTTGCCAGCCACTGGCTGGGCCCGTGGCTCGATCTGCCGGGCTGGCGCTATGGTGCGCTCGGGCTGCTTGTTGGGATCGGGCTGACGAGCTATTTCGCGCTCGGCGCGGCGCTGGGCGCGTTCCGCAAGGCCGATTTCGGCGCAGCCCTGCGCAGGGGTTAGGCGCCGGACAGGCAGCAGACCCCGCGCGCCGGGCGATGCGGATCACCCTGTTCCAGGCCGGCTGCGGTTGTAGCGCTTCGCTATCGTGGAGAAAATTGGGATGAACATTTCTATTTGGCCGCCAAATGAGATAAAATATTCCCAAGTCCTGCCGCTATCGGGCTTGCACTTTTCGGCGCATCGCGGCACGCTTTGGGCTTGACGCTCAGCTTGTCCGCCTGCCGGGAAGGATACAGACCTTGGCACATGCCCCCATATCAGCGCCGCATCAGAGCCTCGACGCGCTCGAGGCGCGCATTCGCTACGATCTGACTTGCCTGAATCTACCGCCGGCCAACTGGGTCAAGCCGCGCAAGGGCCCGCAGGGCGAGCCGCTGCATGATGTGGTGATCATGGGCGGCGGCATGTGTGGCCTCGTGGCCACCTTCGCGCTGCGCAATGCTGGCATCCGCAACCTGCGCGTGCTCGACCGCAGCCCGGAGGGGTTCGAAGGCCCGTGGCTCACCTATGCGCGGATGGAGACGCTGCGCTCGCCCAAGACGTTGCCGGGCCCGGCGCTGGGCATGGGCTGCCTGACCTTTCGCGCGTGGTTCGAGGCGCAGCACGGAACAGCGGAATGGGAAGCGCTGGACAAGATCCCGCGCCCGATGTGGATGGATTACCTGCGTTGGTACCGCAAGGTGCTGGCGATCGACGTGGAAAACGGCATCGAGATTCGGCAGGTGGCCCCTGCCGGTGATCTGCTGCGCCTCGATCTGGCCGGGGCGGCCGATGGCAGCATCCTGACACGGCGGCTGATCATGGCCACGGGGCGCGACGGCACCGGCGGGCCGAATATTCCTGCATTTGCCGATGGGATCGCCCGCAGTGCCTGGGCCCATTCGGCCGACGAGATCGACTTTGCCGCCCTGCGTGGCAAGCGTGTGGTGGTGGTGGGCATCGGCGCTTCGGCCGTGGACAATGCCGCCGAGGCGCTGGAGCATGGCGCAGCCGAAGTGCGCCACCTGATTCGGCGCGCGGAAATGCCCACGATCAACAAGATGATGGGGATCGGCAGCCCCGGCTTCACCCACGGCTTTCCGACGCTGGATGATGCGTGGCGCTGGCGCTTCATGCATTACAGCTTTGTCACGCAGACCCCGTCGCCGCGCGGCTCCACCCTGCGGGTGTCGCGCCATCCCAACGCTTATTTCCATTTCGGTGCCGGGGTGCAGGCGGCGCGGATGGAGGGCGACGAGGTCGTGCTGAGCACACCCAAGGGCGAGTTGCGCACCGATTTCGTGATCCTCGGGACCGGTTTCCGGATCGAACCGGCGGCGCGGCCGGAACTGGGCGAGGCCGGCCGGATGGTGCGCATGTGGCGCGATGTCTACACGCCGCCTTCGGGGCTGGAGCATCCCGAACTTGGCAATTTTCCCTATGTTTCGGGCGATTTCGCCTTTCAGGAACGGGTGCCGGGCACGGCGCCGTGGCTGTCGAAGGTGCATTGCTTCAACTATGGCGCGACCCTGTCCATGGGCAAGGTCAGCGGCGATATTCCCGGTATCAGCGAGGGCGCCTCGTGGCTTGCCGGGTCGATCGCCGCCGGCTTCTACCGCGAGGATACGGAGCATCACTGGCAGGAGCTTGTGGATTACCAGACGCCGGAACTTCTGGGCGACGAATGGCGCGTCTCGCCATTCCCGGGCGAACGGGTGGCGGCGGAATGAGCGGCGGGCATGTGCTTGAACGCGCGGCCGGAGTGCCGGCGGAGGGGCCGCTGGCCGAGGCGCTGGCGACCCGCGCGCGGCTGATGGAATTGACCGAGGCCTCCCACGAGGCGGCGCTGATGCCCGCCGAACCCGGCGGCCTGCCCCATGATCTGCGCGCTGCGCTGGCCTGCCGGATGACCCGCATCGCCGGGACGGCGGCGCTGGCGGATCATTATGCAGCGATGGCGCCCGGCCATCCGCTGGCCAGCCCCGACGCGGCGGGATCGGATGCGCGCGAGGCTGCGATCCTTGCTTATGTCGACAAGGTCACCCGCAGCCCGCGCGACGCCACGCCCGACGATATCGACGCGCTGCGCGACGGGGGCGTTGCCGAGGGCGATATCGTGCGACTCGCCGGGCTGGTGGCTTTCGTGAATTACCAGTTGCGCGTGGCCGTGGTGCTGGATGCATTGGGGGAGGGCGCATGAGCCGGGTCGTTCGCAAGTTCACCACCAAGGTGCCCACATGGAAGCCCCATGTCACGCCGCTGAAGATGGAAGAGGCGAGCGAAGACCAGCGCGCGGCCCTGCGCGAGACGCCCTCCAACACCAAGGTTTCGGATTACGTTCTGGTGCTGGCGCATGATCCGCAGGCGCTGGGCGCGCGCACGCCGCTTTTCAACGGGATCATGTACGATGCCGGCGGGCTGTCGCGCGCCGAAAGGGAACTGGGCGCCGTGGCGGCGTCTTTCGTCAATCGCTGCATCTATTGCGCGGCGGTCCATGCCAGCCGCTACAACCAGATCACCGGCGAGGAAGAGACCATGCAGAAGGTCTTTTTCGACGGCGCACAGGCCGATCTGGACCCGCGGGCGCGGGCGATCCTCGAATTCGGGGTGAAGCTGTCGCAATGTCCGCCCGAAATCGGCGCCGAGGATATCGCGGCGCTACGCGCGCAGGGGCTCGACACGCAGGAAATTCTGGACCTGACCCTGTCGACGGCGCTTTTCGGCTGGGCCAATCGTTTGATGCACACCCTTGGGGAGCCGGTTGCTTGATCTTGCCATCGCGCGCAGACTGGCATGGGTGTTCCGATTTTTCGGCTTTGGTGGAACGTTCATTCCGTAACCCGGCCGATCTGGTCGGGACGTCCCTTTTTTCAGAGCCGGTTCGAGCGTGCTGTTGACAGAAGGTCGCACTCCGTAAAGCTTCAACCATCGTCCAACAGGAGAAGAAAAGTCATGTCGCTTATCCGCACAACCGCCATCGCCCTTGTCGGGGTCGCCGCAGCCTCCGCCGCCAGCGCCCAGACCCTTCGTGTGACCATGTCGACGGTCGACCCCCACCCGTGGAACGCCGCCGCAGAGGTCTTCAAGCAGGAGGTCGAGGCCAACACCAA
>SKUV01000340.1 GCA_007129775.1 Paracoccaceae bacterium
CGACAGCGTCAGCGGGTCGATCCCCATGGAGCGTAGCGCGGCCTCCCATTTGCCGCTGTCGTCCGGCCCGAAGACCAGATCGGCGCTGGCATCGCAGGTCAGCCAGCCGTTGCGGGCGATCTCGCTTTCCAATTGGCCCGGCCCCCATCCGGCATAGCCCAGAGCCAGCAGAGCCCGCGCCGGCCCGAGCCCACGGGTCACATCCTCCAGTACATCCAGCGTCGCGGTCAGCGCAAAGCCGCCGGGCACCCGGAGCGTCGCGCCGTTCGATGAATAATCGGCCGAATGCAGCACGAAGCCGCGCCCGTGCTCGACCGGGCCGCCCAGATGGACGCGCAAATCCGTACCCTCGCCGGGGGTGATGCCTAGCTGCTTGAGCAGATCGCGAAACGACAGCCCCGTGGCGGGCTTGTTGACGATCAGGCCCATCGCCTCCTTGCCCGAATGGGCACAGATCAGGATCACGCTCTTTTCAAAGCGCGGGTCGCCCATCCCGGGCATCGCGATCAGCAGCTTGCCCAAAAGGCTGAACGATTCCGGATCCTGTGCCATGGCCGGAGTGTGCGGGGCGCGGCGCCCCTGCGCAAGGGTGTCAAAGTGCCGCCGCCGGATCGTCGCCGGAATGTGATTTCCAACTGCAGAACCGCTGCCTAATGTGGCGCATATGAAGCATGCGATGCGAGTTACCCAAGTGCTGAGCGACCTCCGGCCTTCGGCCACCGATCCGGCGCGCTGTACGTCCTCCGGGGAGGGCGCGTATCGGGGGCGGCTGCGTGGCGTTCTGGCGGCGCTGGCCGCGGCATTCTGCGCGATGGTGCCCGCGGCGCCGATGTCGGCCGATGTGCCCGACCTCGCCAGCATCGTGCAGGCAGAGGTGCGCCACGGCTGGCGCGAGGCCGACGGGCGCCACATGGCGGCGATGCATCTGACGCTGACGGAGAACTGGAAGACCTATTGGCGCGCGCCCGGCGATGCCGGCATTCCGCCCCGGTTCGACTGGTCCGGTTCGCAGAACATCGCTTCGGTCCGGCTGCACTGGCCGCGGCCGATGGTGTTCGATCAGGAAGGGATGCGCAGCATCGGCTATGAGCGGGAGCTGGTGTTGCCGCTGGAATTCACCCTGACCGATCCGCTGGCGCCGGCCCGGCTGCGCGCGCGGGTCGACATCGGCGTGTGCGAAACCATATGCGTTCCGGTCAGTCTGCGGCTGCGGGCCGAACTGCGCCCCGGTGGCGCCGAGGATGGCGCGATCCGCGCCGCCCTCGCCGACAGGCCGCGCGCCGCGTCGTCCATGGGTCTGCGCACCGCCGCCTGCGCGGTGGAGCCGATTTCGGACGGGCTGCGCGTCACCGCAGATCTCGACATGCCCAGCCTCGGAGCCGGAGAGGTGGTGGTGTTCGAATTGTCCGACGCCACGATCTGGATCTCCGAGAGCCGGACCGAACGGAACGGCCGGCGGTTACTGGCCGCCTCGGACATGGTGCCGCCTTCGGGCGCGCCCTTCGCGCTCGACCGGTCGGATCTGCGCATCACCGTTCTGGGCCAGAGCAGCGCGGCCGAGTTGCGCGGCTGCCCCGCCGCCCGCTGACGCCGAAGGCCCGGAGCGCCGGGCGCCGCTGCCCGCGTTAACCATTCTTCAACTTCGCCCACCTAGGCGTTAACCATTCCGGCCCGGCGCCGGTCACCGGCGGGTCGGGCCATGGTCGCAAGCACATTCACCGTTGCCTTCGAAGGGGTCGAGGCCCGCATGGTCGAAGTGCAATGCGCGGTTGCGCCGGGGCTGCCCTCGTTTCATCTGGTCGGTCTGCCCGACAAGGCGGTGTCCGAGGCGCGCGAGCGGGTGCGCGCGGCGCTTTCTGCCCTGTCGATCGCCCTGCCGTCCAAACGCATCACGATCAACCTCGCGCCCGCCGACCTGCCAAAGGAGGGCTCGCATTTCGACCTGCCGATCGCGCTCGCGCTGCTTGCCGCGCTCGACATCGTGCCGTCCGAGGCGATGGAGGGCGTCGTCGCGCTGGGCGAGCTTTCGCTGGATGGGCGCCTGATGGCGGTGGTGGGCGCGCTGCCGGCGGCGATGGCGGCGGCCGAGGCCGACCGCGCGCTGGTCTGCCCCCGCGCCTGCGGCGCCGAAGCGGCATGGGTCGCGGCGACAGAGGTGATCGCGGCGGCCTCGCTGGCCGAGGTTGTGCGCCATTTCACCGGGCAGGGGCAACTGTCCCCGGCCGAGCCCGGCCAGATCAGCCCGCGCGACACCAGCCGTGACCTGCGCGACGTGAAGGGGCAGGAACGCGCCAAGCGTGCGCTGGAAATCGCGGCCGCGGGGCGGCATCACATGATCATGGTGGGCCCGCCCGGATCGGGGAAATCGATGCTGGCAGCGCGCCTGCCGGGGCTGCTGCCGGATCTGGCCGCGGACGAGGCGCTGGAAACCTCGATGATCCACTCGCTGGCCGGGTTGCTGGACGAAGGCGGGATCAGCCGCACCCGTCCGTTTCGCGAGCCGCATCATACCGCCTCCGTGGCGGCGATCGTGGGCGGCGGGCGTGGCGCGAAACCGGGTGAGATCAGCCTCGCCCATAACGGGGTGCTGTTTCTGGACGAATTTCCGGAATTTCCGCGCACCGTGCTGGAAACCCTGCGCCAGCCCATCGAGACCGGTGAGGTGGTGGTGGCCCGGGCCAATGCCCATGTGCGCTATCCCTGCCGTTTCCTGCTGGTGGCGGCGGCGAACCCCTGCCGCTGCGGCTATCTGGCTGATGCCGAACGCGCCTGCGCCCGGGCGCCCCATTGCGGGGCCGATTATCTGGGCCGCATCTCCGGCCCGCTGATGGATCGCTTCGATCTGCGGGTGGAGGTGCCGCCGGTGGCCTTTACCGATCTCGACCTGCCGCAGGCAGCCGAAGGCTCCGAGGCGGTGGCGCGCCGGGTGGCGAAGGCCCACGGCCGCCAGCACCGCCGCTATGCCGGGCAGGTGCGGGTGCGGGTGAATGCCGATGCCGAAGGGGCGCTGCTGGAAGAGGCGGCACCACTCTGCAGCGAAAGCCGGACGCTCCTGACCCGGGCGGCGGAACGCTTCGGGCTCAGCGCGCGCGGCTATCACCGGATCTTGCGGGTGGCGCGCACGATCGCGGATCTGGATGGCGCCGATGCCATCCGGCCGCCGCATCTGGCCGAGGCGCTGAGCTTCCGGCTGGTGTCCCTGCGCGACGAAAAGGCCTGAGGAGAGCGGCGCCTCGCGCCCGTAAGGGCGCCTCATGCATGGGCTTGCGCCGAAGGCGCTCCGCAAGGAAAGCGCAACCGGCCCGGGAGGGCGCCCTGGTCAGCGCCGCGCGGCGCATTTCGCCTCGATCGCTTCCCACAGGCGGGCGGCAACATTCACGCCATCGAAACGCTCCAGTTCCTGAAGTCCGGTGGGCGAAGTGACGTTGATCTCGGTCAGCCAGTCGCCGATCACATCGATGCCGACGAATATCTGGCCCTTCTCGCGCAGCACCGGACCTATGGCGGCGCAGATTTCACGGTCCCGCTCGGTCAGCCCGACCCGCTCCGCGCGCCCGCCCACATGCATGTTGGATCGGGTCTCGCCTTCGGGCGGAACCCGGTTGATCGCCCCCACCGGCTCGCCATCCACGAGGATGATACGCTTGTCGCCCTTCGCCACCGCCGGCAGGAACTTCTGCACGATCAGCGGTTCGCGCGAAAACCCGGTGAAAACCTCGTAGAGCGAGGCGAGGTTGCGGTCATTCGGGTCGAGCCGGAAGACGCCGGCGCCGCCGTTGCCGTAAAGCGGCTTGAGAATCACATCGCCATGCTTCGCCTTGAACGCCCGGATCATCGCCAGATCCCGCGCGATCAGCGTCGGCGGCGTCAGGTCGGGAAATCGCAGAACCAGCAGCTTTTCCGGATAATTGCGCACCCAGAACGGATCGTTCACCACAAGCGTCGTCGGAGGAGACAGGTCAAGCAGATGAGTGGTCGTGACATAATGCATGTCGAACGGCGGATCCTGGCGCAGCCAGACCACGTCGAATTCCGACAGGTCCGCCTCACGCTCCGCTCCGAAGCTCACATGGTCGCCCCGGACGCGGCGCAAGGCCATCTCCGCCCCACGTGCGATGACCCGCCCCTCGCGAAAGGCCAGCCCGTCCGGCACATAGTGAAACAATGCATGCCCCCGCGCCTGCGCCTCTTCCGCGATTCGGAAGGTCGTATCCGCGTCGATGTTCACCCCGTTCATCGGGTCCATCTGGAAGGCGATCTTCAGCGGCATCTCGGCAGGCTCCAGTCAGGCAACAGCGCTCCGGACAAGCGATCAGGCATTCCTTGCCGCAAGCCCGCCGAAGTTGCAATGGCGCGGCCCGTCCCGCCTCGTGGCCGGTCCGCGTGCCGCAAGCACCGCTGCCAGCGTCCGCTCAGGGGCCGAGCGCATTCTCCAGAACTTCGATCCTGCCGTGGCGGTCGACCAGAGCCACATCGAAACGCACCGGTGTGGACTGCCCCAGCGGCTGGGTGCCGAGAAATTCCGCCGCCGCGTCGAGGATGCGGCCGATCTGGCGCGGACCGAGGCGCGCGGCCGCGCTGGCGAAATCGCGGCTTTTCTTGACCTCGATGAAGACAAGTTCGTCACCGTCCTGTGCGATCACATCGATTTCGCCTGCACGTCCGCGCCAGCGCCGGGCGACGACGGCCAACCCTTCGCGCAGGTAATGCGCCGCGACCGACGCCTCCGCGGCCAGACCCGCGTGGAACCCGCAGGCCCCGGTCAGCGCGCGCGACATCAGTCCCGCCCCAGCGCGAGGGCTGCCTGATAGACCTGCCGGCGCGGCAGCCCCGTCTGCGCCGCCACCTTCGCGACCGCCTCTTTCAACGTCATGGTCTGCATGGCCTCCTGCAACGCCTCCTGCATCTGTGCTGCCGCATCCGCGCGCGTCTGCGCCGTGTCCCGGGCACGATCGATCACCAACACGATCTCGCCTTTCGGATCGCCCGCCGCCCGGTCGCCTGCGAGCGCGCCGAGGGTGCCGCGGCGCACCTCCTCGAAGCGTTTCGTCAACTCCCGGCAAATCGCCGCCTCGCGTTCCTCTCCCCAGTCTTTTGCCAATTCACCCAAGATTCGGTTAACGCGTTTCGGAGATTCGAACATCACGATCGTCGCCGGGATATCGCGCAGTTCCGCCAGAAAGCGTGCTCGCGCGCCCGGCTGGCTCGGCGGAAACCCGGCGAAAAGGAAACGGTCGCTCGGCAGGCCCGACAGGCAGAGCGCCGTCAGCACCGCCGAGGGGCCTGGTGCGGCATGTACCCGGTGCCCTGCGGCGATGGCTTCCCTCGCCAGCTGGTAGCCCGGGTCGGCGACCAGCGGTGTGCCGGCTTCGGGCGCGTAGGCCACGCTTTGCCCGGCATCCAGCGCCGCCATAAGGCGGGGGCGCATGGCGGGGCCGTTGTGATCGTGGTAGGCCAGCAGCGGGCGGCCCCGCAGCGCGATCCCGTGCAAATCGAGCAGCCGGCGCAGGCTGCGGGTATCCTCGGCGGCCAGCACCTCCGCCTCGGCGAGGATGTCGAGGGCGCGCAGGGTGATGTCGCGCGCCGCCCCGATCGGCGTGGCGACCAGGTGGAGCCCCGGGGCAGGCGTTCGGGCGCCGGCGGTCCGCTCCGGTCCCGGGCCGGTCCGCTCCGGGGCTCGGTCCCTTGCGGGCGCGCCGGCCGGTGAATTCTTGCCCGTCATCGCCCGCGTTCCCTTTCGCAAGTTTACTTGGCGGCCCGATGCCCCTAGTGTCCCCGGAACCGACCAACCCACCCCGTGCCGAAATCAGGACCGTTCTCATGTTCGCGCTTTTGTCCCGCCTGTGCAAGCTGCCCTCCCGCCCCGCGACGCGTCGCCGATCCGCGCCGGAAGCGACAGCGGGGCTGCGCCGCCGGCTTCTGGGCGGCCTGTTCGCGGTCGGGTTTCTTGCGGCCTGCGAACCCGGGGTGATGACCGGTGCGGGCGGTCCGTCGATCGACACCAGCGCGCCGATTCCCGTCGCGCTTCTGGTGCCCGGTGGTTCAGGGCAGGCCGGGGACGAGGCGCTGGCACGCTCGCTCGAGAACGCCGCGCGGCTGGCTGTGTCCAGCCTGCAGGGCGTGCAGATCGACCTGCGCGTCTACAACACCGCAGGACGTGCCGAGGTGGCCGCGCAGCAGGCCACGCAGGCCGTCAACGACGGTGCCCGCATCATCCTCGGCCCGGTCTTCGCCTCTTCGGCCACGGCGGCGGGTCAGGCCGTCGCAGGGCGTGGCATCAACGTGCTGAGCTTTTCCAACAATGTCGATGTGGCGGGGGGCAATGTCTTCGTGCTCGGCCCGACCTTCCAGAACACCGCGAACCGGATGACGAGCTACGCCCGCAGCCGCGGCAAGAGCCGCATCCTCGTCGTGCACGAACGCAACGACGCAGGCGAGCAGGGCCGCCGGGCGATCGAGCGGGCCGCGGCGCGCAGCGGCGTCACGCTGGCCGGGGTTCAGGGCTTCGATTTCTCGCAGCAGGGCGTGGTCGAGGCGCTGCCGCAGATCGCCGATGCGGCCCGCAGCGGCAATGCCGACTCGGTCTTCTTCACCTCCAACAGCGCCGGGGCGCTGCCGCTCCTGACGCAGCTTCTGCCGGACAACCGGGTCGGGCCCGACCAGTTCCAGTACATGGGGCTGACGCGCTGGGACATCCCGTCGAACACGCTGAGCCTGCCGGGTGTTCAGGGCGGCTGGTTCGCGCTGCCGGACCCGGAGTTGTCGGCGCAGTTCAACAGCCGTTACAATGCGGCCTATGGCCAGAGCCCGCATCCGATCGCCGGCCTTGCCTTTGACGGCATCGCCGCCATCGGGGCGCTGGCCAGCGCCGGCAACCGCGATGCGCTGACCCGCTCGGCACTGACCCAGCCGGAGGGCTTTGTCGGGGTCAACGGGGTCTTCCGGCTGCTGGCGGACGGCACCAACGAGCGCGGGCTGGCCGTGGCCGAGATTCGCGACGGCGCGGTCTCGATCATCGACCCGGCGCCGCGTCGCTTCGTCGGCCCCGGGTCCTGAGGCGCGGCGCCCGATGCGCGCCGAAAGCGCACAGGGCGCCGCAGCGCTGGCCGTCGGCGGCCCGCCACCGGCCCAGCTGATCTGCGCGCCCGAAGAGGTCTTCTATGCCGAGGGCGTCGCCGAGGCGCTGGCGCGCGCCTGCGCAGGCGCCCCCGACGAACG
>SKUV01000070.1 GCA_007129775.1 Paracoccaceae bacterium
CGACCCTCGCCGCGGCCATCGCCGAGGCAGTTGCCGCGGCCGGCGCCGCCGCGACGCTGGAGGACCTCGCCGCCGCCATCGCGGCCTTTCCTCATTGCGAATTGCGCCGGGGCGCGCGCAACTGCGTCTTCGCCGATGGTGATCCGCGCGCCCGGGTCATGGTGATCGGCGAGGCACCGGGGCGCGACGAGGATCTTCAGGGCCGCCCTTTCGTGGGCCGCGCGGGGCAGCTGCTGGACCGGATGTTCGCCGCGCTCGGCATGGCCCGCGACGCGCCGGATCCGGCGCGAGCGCTCTATATCTCGAACATCCTGCCGTGGCGGCCACCCGAAAACCGCCGCCCCACTGCCGAGGAATGCGCCATGTTCCTTCCCTTCGTGAAGCGGCACGTGGCGCTTGCCGCACCCGACGTGCTGATCCTGATGGGCAACACGCCCTGCGCGGCGCTACTGGGAACGCAGGGCATCACCCGGCTGCGCGGCATCTGGCGCGAGGTTATGGACCGCCCCGCACTGCCAACCTTTCACCCCGCCTATCTGCTGCGCACACCCGATGCCAAGCGCGAGGCATGGGCCGATCTGCTGGCGCTGCAGGAAAGGCTGCGCAGCCTTGACGGAGCCGCCCCATGAGCCGGATCGACGACAGCCGCGCCTTCCTGCCCGTCCGGTTCGCCGTGCTGACGGTGAGCGACACGCGCAGCGCGGGTGACGACCGCTCGGGCGACACGCTGGCCGAGCGCATCGCCGGCGCGGGCCATGACCTCGCCGCGCGGGCGATCTGCCGCGACGAACGGGACGAGATCGCCGCCCAACTGCGCGCATGGTGCGCCGATCCGGGTATCGACGCGATCCTGAGCACCGGCGGCACCGGCCTGACCGGCCGCGATGTCACGGTGGAGGCCCATCGTGACGTCTACGAAAAGGAGATCGAGGCCTTTGGCACGGTCTTCACAATGGTCTCGATGCAGAAGATCGGCACCTCAGCGATCCAGTCGCGCGCCTGCGCTGGCGTGGCACAGGGCACCTATCTGTTCGCCCTGCCCGGCAGCCCCTCGGCCTGTCGCGACGCGTGGGACGAGATCCTGCGCTGGCAGTTCGACTATCGCCACCGTCCCTGCAACTTTGTCGAGATTTTCCCGAGACTTGACGAACATCAGCGACGGAAATAGCGGGCGGCGCGTATAATGGCACCCATCACGCCGATTTGCCTTGAGCCCACCTGCCGCAGGGCGCAGGGTACGGCATCGCTTCGAAAGGCCCGTTTTCATGCGGTTTCTCGCGCGCAGCCTCACCGGCCTGTTCATGCTGTCGCTCACCTTCGGGCTGCTGGCCATGGCCGGTTACAGCATTCACTCGGCCCTGCAGGCACGCATGGCCGAGGGCGAGCGGCCGCGCATCGCGCGCGAGCGCACCTTCGCGGTCCGGCTGGTGGAGGTGCGGGCCGAAACGGTGACGCCCGTACTCGACACATTCGGCGAGGTGCGCGCGCGGCGCACGATAGAATTGCGCGCACCGCTGGCCGGTCGCGTGGTCTATCTGGCGGAGGATTTCGAGGACGGCGCGGAGGTGACTGCCGGCCAGCTTTTGCTGCGCATGGACCCGGCCGACGCGACATCCGCGCGCGATCTGGCGCAGGCCGATCTGGCCCGGGCCGAGCTTGACCTGCAGGATGCCCGCCGCGCCCTGATCCTCGCGGCCGAAGATATCGAGGCCGCCCGCGCCCAGGCCGACCTGCGCGCCCGCGCGCTGGAACGTCAGCGCGACCTCGCCGCGCGGGGCGTCGGCACCGATGCCGCGATCGAGACTGCGGAACTGGCGCTGTCCTCAGCGCAACAGGCGGTGGTGTCGCGCCGTCAGGCCGAGGCGCAGGCCGAATCCCGCCGCGATCAGGCCGAGGCCGCGCTTTCGCGCGCTCGCATCCAGTTGGCCGAGGCCGAGCGCCGGCTGGCCCAGACCGAGCTTCACGCCGAATTTGGCGGCACGCTCGCAGATGTGGCGGTTGTCACCGGCGGGTTGCTGGCAGGCAACGAACGCATCGGCCGGATCATCGACCCCGACGCGCTGGAGGTGGCCTTTCGCGTGTCGACCGCGCAATACGCGCGGCTGGTGGACGAGGGCGGCCGGCTGATGGACGCGCCGGTGGAGATCGCGCTGGATGTCTCGGGGGCCGAGGTCTTCTCGACCGGCCGGATGACCCGGGTCTCGGCCTCGGTGGGCGAGGCGGCGACGGGGCGGCTGATCTTCGTGGCGATCGACGCGCCGCGCGGCTTTCGGCCCGGTGATTTCGTGGCGCTGCGGGTGCCCGAGCCGCCGCTGGAGGGGCTGGCACGGCTGCCGGCCACGGCACTCGATGCGGCGGGCACCGTGCTGGTTGCAGGCGACGACAACCGTCTGCGAGCCGAGCCGGTGGAACTGGTGCGCCGGCAGGGCGAGGATGTTCTGGTGCGCGCGCCCGGGCTGGAAGAAGCGCGCGTGGTCGCCGAGCGCGGCCCGAACCTCGGCACCGGCATCCTGATCCGCCCGGTGGAACCGGCGGGCGCAGAGGCGACCGGGCATCAGCCCGCCGCCGCGATGGCCGCACGCAGGGGCACGATCCGCCCGGGCGGTGGCGGCGGTGGCGGCGGCGATGACGAGATGGTCGCGCTTTCGCCCGAGCGGCGGGCCGAACTCATCGCCTTTGTCGAGGCCGACAGCGCCCTGCCCGAATCCGCCCGCGCCCGCGTCATCGCCCAGCTGTCGGCCGAAGAGGTGCCAGCGCAGGTGGTCGCCCGCATTGAAGCCCGGATCGGGGGCTGAGCGCGTGGCGGCACAGCACTCCCACACATCCCGCGCGCAGCAGGAGGCCGGCCATGTCCGACGCGCCTGACCGGCCCGGCACGCAGCCCCCCCAAAGCCATGCGAGCGCGCGGGCGGTGCGCGCGGGCGCGATGTTTCGCTATTTCACCCGCCATGGCACCGCGGCCAACCTGATCCTTGCACTGATGCTGATCGCCGGCCTCGTGGCGCTGCCCAACATGCGCGCGCAGTTCTTTCCGGACGTGATCTCGCAATCGATCACCGTTTCGGTGGCCTGGCCGGGCGCCGGCGCGGACGATGTGGATCGCGGCATCGTCGAGGTGCTTGAGCCCGCGCTTCTGCAAATCGAAGGCGCAGAGGGCACGACAACACGCGCCACCGAGGGCAGCGCCCGCATCACCATCACGCTGGAGCCGGGCACCGATATCGCCCGCGCCACCGAGGATGTGGAGACCGCCCTGCGCGAGGCCAGGGCGCTGCCGGCCGAAGCCGAAGAGCCCCAGATTCGCCGCGCCGGCTGGGCAGATCGCGTCACCGATGTGGTGATCACGGGGCCCGTCGGCGTCGATCAGCTTGCCCGGTTCGCCGATGAATACGTGGCGCGGCTGTTCGAGAAGGGCGTCACCCGGACGAGTATCCTCGGCGTTGCCGCGCCCGAAATCCTAGTGGAGGTGACATCGGCCGCGCTGATCCGCAACGACCTCGGGCTGGCCGATATCGCCGAGGCCATCGCCCGCGAAAGCACCGCCAGGGCGGCCGGCGATGTGGGCGGCGGCACGGCACGAGTGCGCACCGGCACCGAACGGCGCAGCGCCGACGAGATCGGCGCGATCGTGCTGCGCGCCGGCGCCGATGGCGGGGCGCTGACCATCGGCGATGTGGCCGGCATCACCGTGGGCGGGGTGGACCGCGGCCGCGCCTATTATGTCGGGCCGGATCCGGCAATCACCGTGCGGGTGGACCGCAGCGCCGAGGGCGACGCCATCGGCATACAGGCCACCGCCCAGAGCGTGGCCGACGACATGGCGCTCGACCTGCCGGCGGGGGTGAGCATCGATCTGGTGCGCACCCGCGCCGAGGTGATCTCGGGCCGGCTCGAGATTCTGTTGCGCAACGGGGCGCTGGGGCTCGTGCTGGTGGTGACGCTGCTGTTTCTGTTCCTGAACGCGCGCACCGCCTTCTGGGTGGCGGCGGGCATCCCCGTGGCGATGCTCGCCGCGGTGGCGGCGATGTATGCGCTGGGGCTAACGTTCAACATGATCTCGCTTTTCGCGCTGATCATCACCCTGGGCATCGTCGTCGATGATGCCATCGTTGTGGGCGAACATGCCGACTGGCGCGCGCGCGAACTGGGCGAGGCGCCGGCCGAGGCGGCGGAGCGCGCCGCCTCGCGCATGGCGCTGCCGGTCTTCGCGGCCTCCGTCACCACGGTTATCGCCTTTCTGGGGCTGACGGCGGTCGGGGGGCGGTTCGGGGGGCTGATCCTCGATATTCCGCTCACGGTAACGGCGGTGCTGATCGCCTCGCTGATCGAATGTTTCGTGATCCTGCCCAACCACATGCGCCATGCGCTGGCCTCGGCGGCGAAAGAGCGCTGGTATGACTGGCCCTCGCGCACCGTCAACCGCGGCTTTCGGTGGCTGCGCGAGCGCGCCTTCCGCCCGCTGATGCGCGGATTGATCGCCGCCCGCTATCCGGTGCTGGCGATGGCGGTGCTTTTGCTGGCGATGCAGGCGGCGCAGTTCATCCGGGGCGATGTGCAATGGCGCTTTTTCAACCCGCCCGAGGATGGCGCGATCAACGGGAATTTCGCCATGCTGCCCGGCGCCACCCGCGCCGACACGCTGGCGATGATGCGCGAATTGCAGCGTGCCACCGATGAGGTCGCGGCCGGTTTCGAGGCCGAGCACGGGATCAACCCGCTGGTCTTCGTGCTGGCCGAGGTGGGCGGCAACGCCGGGCGCGGCCTGAGCGGGGTGGAAGGCAAGGAACCGTCGCTGCTGGGCGCGATTTCGGTCGATCTGATCGAGATCGACTATCGACCCTATTCCTCGTTCGAGTTCATCGCCCGGCTGCAGGAAGCCGTGGTGCCCCATCCGCAGCTTGAAACGCTTGCCTTCCGCAGCCAGCGCGGCGGGCCCGGGGGCGATTCGCTTTCGGTGCGTATCACGGGGGGCGAGACCGAGGTGCTCAAGGCCGCGGCCGAGGCACTGAAGACCGCGCTCGTCCCCTTCCCCGAGGTCTCGGCGCTGGAGGATACGCTTGCCTACGACAAGGAAGAGCTTTCGCTGCGGCTGACCGCGCAGGGCCAGGCGCTGGGCTTCAATATCGATGCGCTGGGGCGCATTCTGCGGGACCGGCTGAACGGGATCGAGGCCGCCTCCTTTCCCGACGGGCTGCGCACCGCGCGGGTGCGGGTGGCGCTGCCCGAGGGTGAACTGACCGCCGATTTCATGGATCGCACGCTGATGCGCAGCCCGCAGGGGCTGCATGTGCCGCTGGCCGATATCGTGACCGTGGACAGCCGCACCGGCTTTTCCACCATCCGCCGCGAGAACGGGCAGCGGGTGGTCACCGTCACCGGCGATCTGTCCGAGGACGACCCCGCGCGCGCGGCCGAAATCACCGCGCTTATGGCCAGCACGATCCTGCCGGATATCGAGGAACGCTTTGGCGTGATGACCGAGCTTTCGGGGCTGGCCGAACAGGAACGCGCCTTTCTGTCAGACGCGATGCAGGGCTTTCTTCTGTGCCTTGCGGGAATCTATCTGACGCTGGCATGGGTCTTCGCCAGCTGGGCGCGGCCGCTTCTGGTGATGGCGGTGATCCCCTTCGGCCTTGTGGGCGCGATCTATGGCCATGCCCAATGGGGTATGGCGTTTTCGCTCTTTTCCGTCGTGGGTCTGGTGGGCATGACAGGTATCATCATCAACGATGCGATCGTGCTGGTGACCACCGTGGACGAGCACGCCCGCGACCGTGGGCTGATGCCGGCTGTCGTGGATGCCGCCTGCGACCGGCTGCGGCCGGTGCTGCTGACGACGCTGACCACGGTGCTGGGGCTGGCGCCGCTTCTGTTCGAACGGTCGTCGCAAGCCGAGTTCCTGAAGCCCACGGTGATCACGCTGGTCTATGGTCTGGGTTTCGGGATGGTTCTGGTGCTGGTGGTGATCCCGGCGCTTCTGGCGGTGCAATTCGATCTGCAGCGCATGACGCGTGCCTTGCGCCGCGGGCTGCGACGCCGGTCACGGAGCGGCCCGGGGCGGGGCCTGAGCGGCCTACTTGGGCTGACCGCGGCTGGGATCGCCGCACTCTTCGCGGCGACGCTGGGGCACTGGATGGTGGCCGGGCAACTGCCCGAGGCGCTGACGGCGTTGCTGCCCGGCGCCGCGCCAATGTCGGATGGCATGCTGGCGCTGTCGCTGTTCTTGACCGGGACAGGGGCGCTGTGTGTGCTGGCGCTGGCTCTGGGCGCGGCCCTGCTGCGGCCGGTCAGGCGGCGAAGGCCGACATGACGGCGGCGCAGGGGCGTGACGAAGTACCGAAGCGAGACGTAGCGAGACGTAGCAGGGTGAAGGGCAGCGGACCGCCACGCTCAGCCACGCGCAATGCCCCAGATGGTCGCTTTATTCCGGCCATGTCGGGAGGACTTTGCTCACCAGCCCCTGCCGCGGCAATCGGCCGGCGGGCATGGCGTTCGGGGGGATGTGCCGCCGCGCCAGGCGGGCTTGTGCTGGTGCACCGAAGGGTGGATCGAGGCACCTGAAAGGCCGCGCATGTCGTCAAGCAGCCGCTCGCGGCGTCTTGGGCCAGTCCATCGCGCGCAAGAGGGCGGCACCGAATACAGGCCATGTCGGGACAGCACCGCAGGGTGCAGCCGCGCCCGCCCATTCGCCCGCGCGGCGGTTGACTGATCAGCGCGGCGGCAGAGTGCCTGACGCAGGCGCGCTATCCGGCGCGCAGGTGGTCCTGCGCCGGGGCGGCGGCCTGCAGAGTTTCCGGCGGGAGGGGTTGTCCAGCGGTCGTCGGCGCCGGCGGCGCGCCCGGCACAGGCCCCCCGACAACAGCGGCAGCGGCATGTGGTTGCGCCGGTGCCGCAGTGTCGGCGCGCGGTGCCTCGGGCAACAGGCGTACGGCCCGGGCACCCGTCACCTGCCCCAGCTTTACCCGCGCGACTGCCCTGCCGCGCGGGGCCTCGAGCGTCATTTCTCCGGGGCGGGCCATTGGCAGGGGCACCAGCGCGCCCTCGGTCCAGCCCATGACCGTGCTCAGCGGCAGGCGGAGACGGGTCAGCACCGCCTCCAGCCGCGTCGGCGCATCCAGAACCGCCCCCTGAAGCCCGGCGCGGAAGGCAGCCTCCGCCCTGCCGGCCGCCGCCCCGCCGCGCTGCGCGGGCGCGGGATCGGCCGGCAG
>SKUV01000099.1 GCA_007129775.1 Paracoccaceae bacterium
GCGATCAAGGACTGCGATCAAGGACTGCGATCAAGGACTGCGATCAAGGACTGCGCTCGGGGTGGGGCACGGTGCTCAGGCCGGCTCGAAGGCGATGCCCCGGCGCAGAAACTGGGTCGCGCGCGACGACACCGCCCGCGCATCCCCCGTAGTCAGATAGCGCGACACCTGCCCCGTTCCGCGCATTTCGGGGCGCCGTTCCAGATAATCCTGCAGGCTTGCGGCCACCAGATCGGGCTGGGAAAAGACCGCCACATCCGGCCCCAGCGCGGCGCGAAACGCGTCTTCCATCAGCGGATAATGGGTGCAGCCCAGAACCGCCGCCTCGGGCATGGGCATCCGGCGGCGTAGCGCATCCACATGGCTCTGCACGAGCGCCTCGGCAAGGATCATGTCGCCCGCCTCGATCGCATCGACCAGCCCGCCGCAGGGCTGGGCCTCCACATCCACGCCGATGGCCCGGAAGGCCAGTTCGCGCTGGAAGGCCCGGGACGAGACCGTGGCGGGCGTGGCGAACAGCGCAACATGCTTCACCGCCACCTCGCGCGGGGGGGAATTGTCGCCCCATTGGCGTTCGGTCAGCGCCTCGATCAGCGGCACGAAGACGCCAAGCACGCGCTTGCCCTCGGGCACCCATGTCTCCTGCATCCGCTTGAGCGCCGCCGCCGAGGCGGTGTTGCAGGCGAGGATCACCAGATCGCAGCCCTCGTCGAACAGGCGCGAGGTGCCGGCACAGGTCAGCGCGAAAATGTCGTCAGCATCGCGTACGCCGTAAGGGGTGTGCGCATTGTCGCCGAAATAGACGAAGGCCTGATCTGGCAGCCGCCGCTGCAGCGCTGCCAGCACGGTCAACCCGCCGAGCCCGGAATCGAAGACCCCAACCGCCATGATCGCCCCCCTGGCCGAATGCCTGATCCCATCCTTACGGCGCTTTTGCGGGGAAATCCATGCAGCGTGTGCAGTCCGGCGCGGCCCCGGTTCCGCCCGTGAAAGCGGCTTCGTCGCCCGCCCGGAAGACCGGCGCGCAACAGCGCGACATTTTTCCGCCATTTGGTCGCGGCTGGCGCTTACATTCAACCTGCCGCATGCTTAATTGATCCCGGATCAGACGCCGGCGCGCAACGCCGCCTGCGCCGAAGCGTGCAGGGCATGCGTGCGCCGTCGTACGCCGCGGCAACGAAGCAGTGCGGCTCGGGCAAGGCAGGGCGTGTCGGTCAGGGCCGCCTCAGGCGTGACATTCAAGGGCGGGCCAAAGGGCGCTGCACGCGGTTGCGGTGCGGCGGTGGCGTAGCGACAGGACAGGACATGATGGACTGGGACAAGCTGAGGATTTTTCACGCGGTCGCCGATGCCGGCAGCCTGACCCATGCCGGCGATGCGCTGAACCTCAGCCAATCGGCCGTCAGCCGCCAGATCCGGGCACTGGAAGAGGCGCTCAACATCAGCCTGTTTCATCGCCACGCCCGGGGCCTGATCCTGACCGAACAGGGCGAATTGCTGTTCGATGCCACGCGCGCCATGTCCAAACGGCTCGAAGCCGCCACCGCGCGGATCCGCGACAGCGAGGAAGAGGTCTTCGGCGAATTGCGCGTTACCACGACCACCGGATTCGGCACGCTCTGGCTCGCGCCCCGCCTTTCCAGTTTCTATGCCAAATATCCCGACCTCAAGATCGATCTGATGCTGGAAGAGCGGGTGCTGGATCTTCCCATGCGCGAGGCCGATGTGGCCATCCGCATGAAGGAACCCAGCCAGGCCGATCTGATCCGCAAGCGCCTGATGAGCGTTCGAATGCGGCTCTATGCAACGCCGGAGTATTTGTCGAAGGTGCCGGCGCCGAATGCGCTCGACGATCTCGGCGCGCACCGGATCATCTGCCAGAACGTGAATTCCACGCAGGTCGCCGCCGGGGCATCGCTGGTTCAGCAATTGCTGTTGTCGGAAATGCGCTCCACGCTGACGGTGAACAACTATTTCGGGGTGCTGCAGGCGGTGCTCTCCGATCTCGGAATCGGCGTGTTGCCCGATTATGTCACCGAGGGCCTGCCGCAACTTTTGCGTGTGTTGCCCGAGGTGGAAAGCAACGAGGTGCCGGTCTTCCTCGCCTATCCGGAAGAGCTGCGCCAGTCGCGCCGGGTCTCGGCCTTCCGCGACTTCGTGCTTGAGGAAATCAGCGTGTTTCGCCGCAATCGCCGGCCCGAAATCGCCCTCTGAGCGCATCACCGGCCTCTCCCGCCGGGCGCCACATTCCCGCCACAACCTGCGGTATGTTTGCAACGCATATCGGCCTTGTGGAAAACGCAAACTGATTATTGTTGCAGCAGGGATGCGATGATCCTAATTGTATACCGAAGGCGGCAGCGTCGCTGACGTCTTTACCTCCCTGTTGGACTAAGGCCGAGCTTTGCTCGGCCCTTTTTTTTGCCCGACCGGGCAGGGCCGCGCCCGGTCTGCCGGGCCGCTTGCGACCAGCCGTGCACAAGGTGCCGTTTTGCGCGCCATCGGTCCGCGGGGCTGCCCGTTGCGCAGGCACCGGGCGCGCGATTCGCCACCGGCTTTGGCCTTTTCGCCGCCGCCCGCATGGCCTAAGACGGGGGTGCATGCCGCCAGCGCCAGAGAGACGATGCCAGACAAGACACCAGCCTCCGCGCCTCAGCCCGCAGGCCCCGAGATAGCAGGCCCCGAGGCCGCAAGTTCAGAATCCGCGCTCCCGGAGCCGGAGATCACCGAAGACCTGATCGCGGCCCATGGCCTCAAGCCCGACGAATACGGCCGCATCCGCCAGATCATCGGGCGCGTGCCGAGCTTTACCGAACTGGGCATCTTTTCGGCCATGTGGAACGAGCATTGTTCCTACAAATCCTCCAAACGCTGGCTGCGCACCCTGCCCACCGAAGGCCCGCAGGTGATCTGCGGCCCGGGCGAGAATGCGGGCGTGGTCGATATCGGCGATGGCCCCGATGGCGAGAAGCTGGCCGTCGTCTTCAAGATGGAAAGCCACAACCACCCCAGCTATATCGAGCCCTATCAGGGCGCCGCGACCGGCGTGGGCGGCATCCTGCGCGATGTCTTCACCATGGGCGCGCGGCCGGTGGCGGCGATGAACGCGCTGTCGTTCGGGATGCCCGACCATCCCAAGACCGCCCACCTGGTGCGCGGCGTGGTCGAGGGGATCGGCGGCTACGGCAATGCCTTCGGCGTGCCCAATATCGGCGGCGAGGTGCGGTTTCATCGCAGCTATAACGGCAATTGCCTCGTCAATGCCTTCGCCGCGGGCATCGCGCGGGCCGATGCGATCTTCTATTCCGCCGCCTCGGGCGTGGGCATGCCCGTGGTCTATCTGGGCGCCAAGACCGGGCGCGACGGTGTCGGCGGGGCGACCATGGCCAGCGCCGAATTCGACGACACGATCGAGGAAAAGCGCCCCACGGTGCAGGTGGGCGATCCGTTCACCGAAAAGCGCCTGCTGGAGGCGTGCCTGGAGTTGATGGCATCGGGCGCGGTGATCTCGATTCAGGACATGGGCGCAGCCGGGCTGACCTGCTCGGCGGTGGAGATGGGCGACAAGGGCGGCCTCGGCATCCGGCTGGATCTGGACCGCGTGCCCTGCCGCGAGGCTGCGATGACCGCCTATGAGATGATGCTCAGCGAAAGCCAGGAGCGGATGCTCATGGTGCTCAGGCCCGAGAAGGAGGCCGAGGCCCGCGCCATTTTCGAGAAATGGGATCTGGATTTCGCCATCGTCGGCGAAACCATCCCCGAGGACCGCTTTCTGATCCTGCACGGCAATACGGTGAAGGCCGACCTGCCGCTGTCTAAACTGTCGTCCGAGGCCCCTGAATACGACCGCCCCTGGACGCGCTCGCCCGCCCCGCCGCCGCTGCCCGACAGCCTGCCCGACACGCTGGCCGGGATCGCGCCGCTCGACGGTCTGCGCGCGCTGATCGGATCGCCGAACCATGCCCACAAGGGCTGGGTCTGGGAACAATACGATCACATGGTTCTGGCCGACACCCTGCGCGCGCCGGGCGCGGGCGCGGGGATCGTGCGCGTGCACGGCACGGACAAGGCGCTTGCCTTCACCGCCGATGTGACGCCGCGCTATGTCGCCGCCGACCCGTTCGAAGGCGGCAAGCAGGCGGTGGCCGAGGCCTTCCGCAACCTCTGCGCGGTGGGTGCGCGGCCGCTGGCCAGCACCGACAACCTGAATTTCGGCAATCCCGAAAAACCGGGCATCATGGGCCAGCTCGTGGGCGCGATCGAGGGGATCGGCGCGGCCTGCACAGCGCTCGACATGCCCATCGTGTCGGGCAACGTGTCGCTTTACAACGAAACCGACGGGCAGGCGATCCTGCCCACGCCGACCATCGGCGCGGTCGGCCTGCTGGACAGCCTCGATCAGGTCATCGCGGGCCAGCCCGTCGAGGGCGCGCTGGCGCTGGTGATCGGCGAGACGCGCGGCCATCTGGGCCAGTCGGCCCTGCTGGCCGAGGCCGCCGGGATCGAGGCCGGCGACGCCCCGCCCGTCGATCTGGAGGCCGAGCGTCGCCACGGCACCTTTCTGCGCGACAACCGCGCGCTGGTGCTGGCGGCCACTGATCTGTCCGACGGCGGGCTGGGCCTCGCCGCCTTCGAGATGGCCGAAGCGTCAGGCCTCGGTGTGACGCTGGACACGGGCGACCTCGCCACCCTCTTCGGCGAGGATCAGGCGCGCTATCTGCTGGCCTGCAGCTTCGATCAGGCCGAGGCACTGATGGTGGCCGCCGGGCAGGCCGGTGTTCCGATCGCCGTGGTCGGCCGCTTCGGCGGCACGAAGGTCCGTTTTGGCGATGACAGCGCCGAGCTTGCGGGCCTCTCGGCGCTCTATCGCGGCACATATACGCGGGTTTTCGGCTGACCAGCGCCGTCTTCCTGGCGCGGGGCCGCCCCCGCGCGCGATTGACAACACCCGGCAGCCCGGAAACTCTGGCGTTGCGGGGCAGCCGCGGCCAGAGCGGGGGCGGGGGGTGAGCAGCGGGCGAAACGACACGCAACACCACGGCACCGGCCCCAGGCGGGTGGGTATCGTCGTGGATGACGGCGTGCTTCTGCTGAACGTGGCCGGGCCGACCGAGGTCTTCAATTCCGCCAATCACGAATCGCGCAAGCGGGGTGGCCCGCCGCTTTATCAGGTGGAGTTGCTGTCGCCTGCGGGGGGCCTGCTGCGCACCTCCAGCGGGATCGAGATTGCCACCGCGCCGCTGCCGGACCCGGCGCAGGCGCGCTATCACACCATCGCGGTCGCCGGGGGCATGCGCAACGACGCGATGATCCGCAACAGCGACACGCTGGCATGGCTGCGCCAGATGGCCGATGGCGCCGAGCGCATCGCCTCCATCGGCGGGGGGGCCTTTCTGCTGGCGCAGGCGGGGCTATTGAACATGCGCCGCGCGGTGACCCACTGGCTCTATCGCGAGCGGCTGCAGACGGCCTATCCCGGCATCCGGGTGGACCCGGAGGCGCTCTTTGTCTCGGACGGCAAGTTATACACCACCGCAGGGTCCACCGCCGGGATCGACCTTGCCATCCAGATGCTGGAAGAGGATTACGGCCGCAAACTGGCCATCGACGTGGCGCGGGTCTTGATGGTTGCGCGCAAACGCTCGGGCGAACAGCCCCAGATCAGCGCCGAGTTGAAGGCGCAATCGGCCACCGTGCCGCGCATCGCAAGTGCCGCGGAATGGATCGTGGCCAATCTCGACAGCCCGCTGCGCGTGCGCGACATCGCCGAGCGCTTCGCCATGAGCGAGCGGAATTTCTCGCGTGCCTTCAAGAAGGAATTGTCGATCACGCCACAGCAGTTCATCGCCCATGCCCGGATCGAGGCCGCCCGGCGCTGGCTGGTGGGATCGAGCCTGCCCATCGACAAGATCGCCCGGCGCTGCGGCTTCAGCAGCGCCGAGCAGATGACCCAGAGTTTTCGCCGGGTGATGGCGATCTCGCCCGCCGATTACCGTCAGACCCACCGGCACGCCGGCCCGCCCCCCGCCACGGCGGACGGGGCCCGCTGACCCCGCGCGGGCAGGGCCGGGCGGGGCAGCCCGGGCTCAGGTCCCGCGCACCTTCTTGCCGTGCACCCAGGGCCAGGGGGTGGCCATTTCGTCGGGCGCGACGGTGACCTCGATCAGCACCGGGCCGTCGGTCTGCATCGCGGTTTTCAGCGCTTCGGCCAGTTCCGCCGGCGCGCCGGCGCGCAGGGCGGTCACGCCGAAGCTTTCGGCCAGCGCGACGAAATCGGGATTGCTCAGCGAACTGGCGATCATCCGCCCGCCATAGCTGTTCTTCTGGATGCGCCGCACATTGCCGAAATAGCCGTCGGCAAAGACGATGGCGATCAGCCCGATGTTGTGATGCACCGCGGTGGACAGTTCCGGCATGGTGTAAAGGAACCCGCCGTCCCCGTTGACCGAGATCACCTTGCGCCCCGGATCGGCCGCCTGCGCGCCCAGCGCCGTGGCAAAGCCATAGCCCAGCGTGCCCTGATAGCTCGACGACACGAAGCCGAAGGGCTGATGCACCGGCAGCGCATAGCGCGCGGCATAGCCGACCTGCGTCATCTCGTCGACAAAGACGCCATCCTCGGGCAGGGCCGCGCGGATCACCGACAGGTAATCGGCCTGCGGCTGGACCTTGTCGGTGATCGTGGCAAGGAAATCGGCCTTGGCCTCGGCAAACTCGCCGCTGCGGTCCGCGCGGTTCAGCCCCCGGTCCTCCAGCGCGCGGGCAAGCGCGGCGCCGGCCTCGGTGGCATCGGCCACGATGCCCACATCGGGGGGTTGAACCCGCAGCATCTCGGGGTAATCGATGTCGATCCGCACCACCTTGAGGCCCGCATCCACGCCCCAGTCACGCAGTTGCGTCAGCCGCGTGCCGATGGCCAGCACCATGTCCACATCCGCCCAGCGCTGGTTGGCGAGCGCGGCGGGCATATCATAGGGGTCGTCGCCGCGCACCACGCCGCGGCCCTGCGTGCGGCTGACCACCGGCGCCTGCAGCAGTCGCGCCAGCACCGCCACCTCGGTGCCCGCGCGGCGCGCGCCGGAACCGACGACGATCATCGGGTTTTCCGCCTGCGCCAGAAGGTCGGCCGCGGCGGCGATCTGGGCGGGGTCGA
>SKUV01000266.1 GCA_007129775.1 Paracoccaceae bacterium
ATGGGGTATCCTTCAGCGGGCGGTCGTGGTGCCGGTTTCCATCTGGTAGTCCAGATGCCGGAACCGGCGCAGGGTGAAAGGCGCCATCAGCGGATGGGGCTGACCCGTGGCCACCAGATGCGCCAGCGTCAGCCCGCCCGCCGGGATCGCCTTGTAGCCGCCCCACCAGCCCGCGGTGACAAAGAGCCCCGGGACGTCGGTTTCGTCCTGAATGGGCGAGGCATCGGGGGCGATATCCAGATGCCCGCCCCATTGCCGCAGCAGTTTCAGCCGCTTGAAGGCCGGGAACAGCGACAGCATCGCCGCCACCGTTTCCTCGAACACGCCCTGCTTGATGTCGCGCCGATAGCTCTGGCCCGGGTCGGGCGGTCCGCCGATCACCAGTTCGCCCTTGTCGGACTGGCTCAGATAGACGCCGGCATCAGGGCAGTTGACGACCACGTCGATCAGCGGGCGCAGGGGTTCGGAGACAAATGCCGTCAGGTTCATGCTGCGCAGCGGCAGCGTCAGGCCCGCGGTCTCGGTCAGGCTGGTGGTGTGGCCCGAGATCGCCACGGCAACGCGCCCCGCCCGCACGGTGCCGCGCGGCGTCTCGACCCCGGCGATGCGCCCGTTGGCCCCGCGCAGAAGCTGCGTGACCGGGGTGCGCTGGTGAATCTCGCCGCCCATGGCGTCGATCGCGCGGGCATAGCCCCAGGCCACCGCGTCGTGGCGGTTGGTGGCGGCTTCGGGGTGCAGAAACCCGCCGAGGACGGGCAGCCGCGCCCCCGGCCCGCCCCCGGTCAGGGCCGGGATGCGCCGGCGGATCTCTGCGGTGGAGATCTGGCGGTAGGTGGCGCCGTGCACGTCCATGATGTGCTGGCGGCGCCTTCGGTCGCGCATCATGCCCCATGTCTGGATCACGTCGATCATGCCCCGCCGCGTGTGCATCGTGTTGAAGTTCAACTCGCGCGTCATCGCCTCGAAGAGCGCGACCGATTTGACGTAGAAGGGGATGGAGGCATCGCGCATGTAATTCGAGCGGATGGTGATCGTGTTGCGCGCGATATTGCCGCCGCCGAGCCAGCCGCTTTCGAGCACCGCCACATCGCGGATCCCGTGTTCCCTGGCGAGGTAATAGGCCGTGGCCAGCCCGTGCCCGCCGGCGCCGATGACGATGACCTCGTAGCGGTCCTTCAGCGGCGGGCTGCGCCATGCCGGCGCCCATGTGGTATGGCGGTTCAGCCCGTGACGCAGCAGCGTGGCGAGGGAATAACGTTGATTCATGGTAACAGTTTTTACTATGGATAAACGAAGGTCAAGCGATGCCGGCGGCATCTGCCGCAGAAAGGGCGCGATGCTGGAAAAACCGGATATTCACGAGGCGCTGGGCCGCACCCTGAACCGCCTGCGGCAGGAGCGCGGGCTCACCGTGACCGCGCTCGCCGATGCCGCGGGGCTGTCGGCGGCCATGGTCAGCCGGATCGAGAATGCGCAGGTCTCGCCCTCGCTGGCCACACTGTCGGCGCTGGCGGGGGCGATGGAGGTGCCGGAGATGGCGCTTCTGGCCCAGCAGGACCCGGTGGCCGATATCCACCACGTCCGGGCGGGCGCGGGCCTGCCCTCGCGCCGGGTGACGCCGGGGCACAGCCATGACTACCTGCTTCTGGGCCGGCAGGAGGGGATGGGCTGGCGGTTCGAGGCCGCCCGCATCCGGATCGAGGCCGCGGCCGCGGCCGCGGGCAGCCTGCCCGGCTATCAGCACGAGGGGAGCGTCTTTATCAGCGTGCTGTCGGGGGGCGCGGTCTATCGCTGCGGGGGGCAGATGTTCGACCTCGACGCGGGTGACTCGCTGTGCTTCGATGCCAAGCTGCCGCACGGGGTTTCGCGGATCACCGGGGATCATTTCGCCTTCATCTCGGTTACCGCGCGCCCGGTCTGAGGGGCTGTTCTGGCGTCGGCTCCGTTTCCGGCCGGGTCTTGCGCCAGGTGTCGCGCGCAACAGCTGCGGTGCCGTCGACGCGGCTTTGCGGGTCACACCCTGAGCGGTCATGCGCACGGGCCGCCCGGGTTCACGCGCCGCCCGGGTTCATGGGCCGCCAGGGTTCACGCGCCGCCAGGGTTCGCTGCATCCTCTTCCAGCCGCAGCGCACGGGGCGCCGGCACCCCGGTTCCGGCCAGCGCCCGCAGCACCCGAAACTCGGGCTCGACCGCATGGGCGCCGGGCAGGATCGGGCCGTCGGGCTTTTCTCGCGCCACCAGCTGCGCCCCGCTCCACTCCACCAACCATGTGGGGGTGGACAGGCCGCCGCCGATCCGGCGCAGGCCGCGGCAGGCAGCCCCGCCCAAGGCCGGACCGGCCCGGCAGCGCGGCCGGTGGCCAACCTTTCACCGGCGATGGGATGTGAGCCAGGATCAGCAGACGTTTTTCATGACCCAAGGCTGCAACTGCGTCCACGGCAGCGGCTGTATCCGAGAGGGTCGCGGCATGCGCCTTTCACGGCATCCGGACGGGCAGCGGGCGGGGCCGTGTGCCGACAGCAGGGAACAACGGATCGACCGGCAAGGAATAAAGGGGTGAGTCGGTGCGCGCGCGGTTCTTTCGCGGCACTTGCCCGTTTTCCGGGCATTCCGGCGCAATGTCTCGTCTTCGCCGAGTGTCCGGATCATCGTCAGACAAAGCTGATAAAACATGAACTTAATCCTCAAGATTGGCGAAGCCTTACCAGTGGGCAGCTATCTCCGAATGGTTTTTGCCGTTTCCTTGGCCTGTCATCGAAGTGCGACATCTCGACCGGCGCGACAATGAGACGCCGGATTGCATGACAATAACGGGCAGCCCCGCACAGGCCCGCCCCCACATTCAGGAGAGATTCGATATGACATTCACACGTATGTTGGCCGGTGCGGCCCTGTCGGTGGCTCTGGTCCAGGCGGTGCCGGGACAGGCGCTGGAGCTTCAGTTCGGACATACCGGAGAGCCCGGCTCGCTTCTGGCATTGTCGGCCGAGGAATTCGCGCGCCGGGCGAACGAACGGCTCGAAGGGCGGGCAGAGGTCGTGCTCTTCGGCGCCGGTCAGTTGGGAAGCGACAGCCAGCTTCTGCAGCGCCTCAAGCTGGGCACGCTCGATTTCGCACTGCCCTCCACGATCATGTCGGGCGAGGTCGAACTGATCGGCCTGTTCGAGATGCCCTATCTGGTCAGCGACCGCGAGCACATGGGCCGGATCGAGCAAGAGGTTTTCTGGCCCTCGATCGCCCCGGGCGCCAATGACGTGGGGCTTGAAATCGTCGCGGTGTGGGAGAACGGCTTTCGCCACATCACCAACAACCTGCGCCCGATCGATACGCCCGAAGATCTGGCCGGGATGCGCATTCGGACCCCGCCGAGCGCCTGGCGGCTGCGCATGTTCGAAGCCTATGGCGCAAGTCCGAGCCCGCTGTCATTCACCGAGCTTTTCCTCGCGCTGCAGACCGGTGTTTTCGACGGGCAGGAAAACCCGCTGTCGCAGATCCACAGCGCAAGGTTTCAGGAAGTCCAGAGATACCTGACGCTGACCAACCATACCTACACCCCCGCCTATCTGGTGACGGGGGCGACCCGCTGGGCCTCGCATGATCCCGAGATCCGCGAGATCCTGACCGAGGTCGCGCGCGAGACCCAGGCCTATGTCTACGAGACCGCCGAACGGCTGGAGGGCGAATTGCTGGAACTGCTGATCGCCGACGGCATGCAGGTGAACGAGGCGGACCGGGTTTCCTTCGTCGAAGCGAGCCAGCCTGTCTATGAGGCTTTCGCCGCAGAGGTCGAGGGCGCGGCCGAATTGATCGCGCGCGCGCTCGAATTGTCCGAAGCGCCCTGAGGCCGATGCCCGGACCCCGGCGGTCCGGGCAACCCTGACGGAAGGAACGGCGCGTGCTCGGTCTGTTACACACGCTTTACGCTCGCCTTCTCGAAGCGATCGTTCTGTTGCTGATCAGCTCCATGGCCATCCTCGTTGTCGCCGGCTTTTCGTTCCGGCGCTTCGGCGCGGCACTGATCTGGTATGACGAGGTCGCGGCGCTGCTGCTGTGCTGGCTGACGTTTTACGGGGCGGCGCTGGCGGCGCTGCGGCGGGCGCACATGGCGGTGCCGGGGCTGGTGCTGGCCATGCCGCTGCGCTTGCGGCTTGGCGTGGGTGTGATGGTGGAGCTTCTGACCATCGGCTTCATGGCGCTGCTGATCTACTATGCCATGCAGTTGCAGGCGATCCTGATCGGCCCGGGGCTGGCGAGTGTGCGGGGCGTCTCGCTCCAGATGGTGCAGTCGGCCATTCCGATCGGTGCCACGCTTTTCATCATCAGCCAGCTGATCACGGCGCCGGCGGTGTTTCGCGCGCTGGCCCGGGGGCAGACCTACGGCGACGAGGTGGGATAATGATCGCGGTTGCAATGCTTGGCGGGCTTGTCGCCCTGATCCTTCTCAGCGTGCCGATCGCCATCGCGCTCGGCGTTGTCGCGATCGTCACGAGCGCGAGCGTCTCGGGCACGGGGCGGTTGGTCAACGTGCCGCTGATCATGTACGAGGCCGCGACGAGCTTTCCGCTCGTCGCGATCCCGCTTTTCATCGCGGCAGGCGCGATCATGAATGCCTCGGGCATCTCGCGCCGGCTGATCGATTTCGCCTCGGCGCTGCTGGGCTTCATCCGGGGCGGGCTGGCGATGATCAATATCGGCGTGTCGATGTTGTTCGCCGAGATCTCGGGCTCCAGCGTGGCGGATGTGGCCGCGGTGGGCTCTGTCCTGATCCCGGCGATGAAGAAGAAGGGCTACACCAAGGAATTCGCCGCAGCCGTCACCTCGTCTTCGGCCTCCATCGCGGTGATCATTCCGCCCTCGCTGACGATGATCCTTTATGGCGTGATGAGCGGCACTTCGGTGACGCAGTTGTTCGTGGCCGGCATCGTTCCGGGCGTCCTGGCCGGCAGCCTGATGATGCTGGTCGCCTACGGTTTTGCCCGCCGCTATGGCTGGCCGGTGGAACAGGCTTTCGCATGGCGCCGGCTTTGGCAGGCCACCCGAAATGCGGGCTGGGCGCTGATGCTGCCGGTGATCGTGCTGGGCGGCATCTTCAGCGGCCTTGTCACCGTGACCGAAGCTGCCGGCCTTGCCGTGGCGGCGGCGCTGTTCATCGGGCTGGTTATCCACCGCGAGATGGAATGGCGGTCGGTGCACAAGGCGCTTCTGGATGGCGGCGTGCAGACGGCCGTCGTGATGCTGCTGGTTGCAAGTTCCGCCCTGATCGGCGCGTTCCTGACCGAACAGCGCATCCCCCAGGCAATCGCCGCGTCGATCGCGGCCTTCACCGACAACCGCTATGTCATCCTCGCCCTGCTGAACGTCTTTTTCCTCGTGGTGGGGATGTTCCTGCATGCCGCGCCGGCGGTGATCCTGACGGTGCCCATCGTCATGCCGCTGGTGATCATGGCCGGGATCGATCCGGTGCATTTCGGCCTGATCATCACGCTCAACCTCGCCATCGGGCAGCAGACACCACCGGTGGCCAGCGTGCTGATCACCGCCTGCGCCATTGCGCGGGCCGATATCTGGCGGGTGACCCTCGTTAATTCATGGTTCATCGGGGTTCTGTTTTCGGTCTTGATGCTTGTCACCTATGTGCCGGCGGTTCCGATGTCGCTGGTCTGGTATTTCTACAGGTAGGGAGGGGAAATGCGCGATTACTATGGCTGGAGGGCGCGGCTGGGCCTGGTCTACATGGCCTCCAGCACGGTGATGGAGCCCGAATGTTACGCCATGGCGCCCGAGGGCGTGTCGATCCATACCGCGCGCCTGCCCTTCAAGGGGGCGACGGTGGACGGGATCACCGAAATGATGGAATCCGACCGTGTCGAACGTGCCACCGCCGATCTGGCGACCGCGCCGCTCCATGCGATCCTCTTCGGCGGCACCAGCGCGACCTTCCTCAAGGGCGTGGAATGGGACGAGCATATCAAGGCGCGCATGGCAGAGGTCGCCAACGGCATCCCTGTGACCACCACCACCAGCGCCCTGCTTGCGGCGCTCAGGGTCACGGGCGTGCGCCGCGTGACCTTCGTCGGCCCCTATCTCGACGAGGTGACGGAGATCGGCTGCCGGTTCCTGCAGGACAACGGCTTCGAGGTGACCGGCCGCGCCGGAATGGGCCTGAGCGGGGATTTCGAACTGGGCGAGGTGCGGCTGGAGCATGTCTATCGCCTCGCACGCGAAACGTGGCGTCCGGACAGCGACGGGGTCTTCATCAGTTGCACCAACCTGCGCACTGTGGGGGCGCTGGAGGCGCTGGAAACCGATCTGGGTGTGCCGGTCGTCAGCGCGATACAGGCGTCTTTCTGGCACATGCTGCGGCTGGCGGGGGTGCGGGAGCGTGTGACCGGCTTCGGCAGCCTGTTTCAGCACTGACCCGAAGCGGTCGGCCGATTGCCCCGGCTGCGTCTCGCGCTGCATGGTCTCAACGTCGCAGAAAAACATACGCCGGGCGGTGCGATACCGCGCCACCTCGGCCTTGCGCGGGACACCCTGCCGCGGGCAGTGGCGGCCCGTCAGCCGCTTTCCAGATGTAGCCGTCGGGCGATCGAACAAGCCGACACCCTCCGCGGGTTCATGGACCGCGCGTGTCGGGCCGTTGTCGGGGCCACCCTGCCGATCATCCGGTCGCTCCCGTCCCCGGGAGACTTTCCAGCGGACCTCAGGGAGAAGTATGTCAGACAACGCCAGACCCCGAGAACTGACGTAACCGGCCGATTGTCACCGCCTGCCTTGGGTCGAGCTGATGGCCTAAGAGACGTGCATAGCGACGTCGTTAATGACGTCTCTTATGCGCGGAGGGGTCATGCGGGGCGAAATTCTGGGGGTCGAGCGGCGCCGTTATTGGGGCGACGACGAGAAGCTGGCGATTGTGAGCGCGGTCGGTGTGGGCAGCGCGACGGTGACGCAGGTTGCGCAGCGCTACGAGGTGACCCGGCAACAGATTTATGCCTGGCGTCATGAGCTGAAGCGGAAAGGCCTCTGGTCACCGGACTTAGGAGCGCTGTTTCTGCCAGTTGACGCGCCATCCGTTCCGGATCTGCCCGCCGTGAGCAATCCTGCGCCTGCTGTCTGGATCGAGCTTCGTCTGGCGA
>SKUV01000110.1 GCA_007129775.1 Paracoccaceae bacterium
CGGAAACCCCGCCCGCGCGCGAGGCGCTGGCCGGCAGCCGGACCCTGCGCGGCACCGGTGCGGCGGGGGTGGCGACCGTGGGTGTGGCCGGCGTGGAGGCCGCGCAACAGATCGTGGCCGAGGCGCAGGGCGCGGTGCTGCCGCTGGTGCCTTACCTTTCGACCCTGCGCTGGCTCTTCATTGCGCTGGCGCTGGCCGGGATCGCGCTCGCGGTCTTTGCCCGGCTGGACGACTGGCGCCGCGGCTTGCGCTGAGCGCGACCACGCCCCGCCACCCCACCCCACCGACCGGGCCACCCGCCCGCAGCCCCGTTGCCGTGGCGGCGCGGGCAGGGCATCATCGTGACGGGCCGAAGAAGGGAAAGCGCGATGGCGGATCTGGAATTCTGGCTGACGGCGGGCAGCACCTATACCTATCTGACGGTCAGCCGGATCGGCCCGATGGCGGCCCGTGCAGGGCTGCGGCTGCGGCTGCGGCCCTTTTATCTGGGCCGTATCTTTCGCGAAGACGGCTTCTGGCCCTTCCATCCCGACACCGCGCGCACGGCCTATATGTGGCGCGACATCGCGCGGCAGGCGCAGGCGCGGGGCCTGACGCCCGCGCTGCCCGCGCCCTATCCGGCCCCCGCGACCGAACGCGCGAACCGCATCGTCTGGGCGGCCGAGGAGGAGCAGGGGCAGGGGCTGGCGGTGCTGCAGCACGCCTATCGCGCGTGGTTCGAAGAGGGCCACCCGCCGGGGGAGGAACCGTCGCTCACCCGCAGCCTGCGCGGCGCCGGGCTGGAGCCTGCGGCCATCCTCGCACGCGCCGACAGCCCCGAGGCGGAGGCCGCGCTGGTCGCGGCCACGGCAGAGGCACGGGCGCGCGGCATTTTCGGCGCGCCCAGCTTCGTGGCGGGGGAGGAACTGTTCTGGGGCGACGACCGGCTGGAACAGGCGCTGGCATGGGCCGCGGGCCGGGGCGCGGCCGGCTGAGCAGGCAGCGCAGCCGCCCCGATCGTCGGGGCTTGTGAACGGTCGCCGCCGGCCCTGCCCAAATCCGCGCCGTTGGCTCCCGGAACGGGCGATGGCGCGCCTTATGCCCCCTTCCATCGGCGCGTGAAGCCGCCTAACCTGCGAAAAACCGGGTCGGAAAGGCGTATGGGCCGATCCGACAGCATGCCGGGACAACACAGGGGGGGTATGTCAGGGGGCAGATGGCCGAATTCTTCAACGAAATGTACGAGGCTGGCCAGATCCGCGCGCCTTATGCCCGTCTCGGTGACTGGACCGAGGCGATGCCGGCGGAGTTGCGCAGCCTCAAGCAGGCCGAGGCCGAAGCGCTGTTCCGGCGCATCGGCATTACCTTCGCCGTCTATGGCGAGGGCGGCGATCCGGACCGGCTGATCCCCTTCGACATGTTCCCCCGCGTCTTCACCCATGCCGAATGGCGCCGGCTGGAACGCGGGATCGTGCAGCGTGCCAAGGCGCTCAACGCCTTTCTGGTCGATGTCTACAACCGCGGCGAGATCGTGCGTGCGGGCCGCATCCCGGCGCATCTGGTCTATCGCAACGAGGCGTTCGAAACGGCAGTCGTGGGCTTCACGCCCCCGCGCGGGGTCTTCAGCCATATCGTGGGCGTCGATCTGGTGCGCACCGGCCCCGATGATTTCTTCGTGCTGGAGGACAATTGCCGCACGCCGTCGGGCGTGTCCTACATGCTGGAGAACCGCGAGATCATGATGCGGCTGTTTCCGGCGCTGTTCCGCGAGAACCGGATCGAGCCGGTGGACGGCTATTCCGAGGCGCTGCGCCGCACGCTGGCATCGGTTGCGCCGGCGAAATGCGATGGCGAGCCGACGATCGTGATCCTCACCCCCGGTCCACTGAACTCGGCCTATTACGAGCACAGCTTTCTGGCCGATCTGATGGGGGTCGAACTGGTCGAGGGGCAGGATCTGTTCGTGGAGGGCGAACATGTCTGGATGCGCACCACGCGCGGCCCGCAACGGGTGGATGTGATCTACCGCCGGATCGACGACGCCTTCATCGACCCGCTGTGTTCCCGCCCCGATTCGATGCTGGGCGTGCCGGGGCTGATGGATGTCTATCGCTCGGGCGGGGTGACCATCGCCTCGGCGCCCGGGGCAGGCGTGGCCGATGACAAGGCGGTCTATACCTTCGTGCCCGAGATGATCCGCTTTTATCTGGGCGAGGAGCCGATCCTGCAGAACGTGCCCACATGGCAATGCGCCAAACGCGACGATCTGAAATATGTGCTGGAGCATCTGGCCGAACTGGTGGTCAAGGAGGTGCATGGTTCGGGCGGCTACGGCATGCTCGTGGGGCCGAAATCCACCGCCGAGCAGGTGGAGGCGTTCCGCGAGCGGATCATCGCCAACCCGGCCAATTACATCGCCCAGCCGACGCTGGCGCTGTCGGCCTGCCCGACCTTCGTCGACGAGGGCATCGCGCCGCGTCATGTGGATCTGCGGCCCTATTGCCTCGTGGGCGACCGGGTGGAACTGGTGCCCGGCGGGCTGACCCGCGTCGCGCTGACCGAAGGCTCGCTCGTCGTCAATTCCAGCCAGGGCGGCGGGGTCAAGGATACCTGGGTGCTGGCGGAGTGATGGGATGCTGAGCCGGACCGCCGAAAACCTCTACTGGATCGCGCGCTACATGGAGCGCGCCGAAAAAACCGCGCGGCTTTTGGAAGTGGGGGCGCGTATCTCGCTGATGCCGGGCGCCGCCCATGGGTATCGCAGCGAATGGGACAGCATTCTGCGCGCCTCGGGCATGGCCGAGTGCTTTGCCCGCAAATACGGCGACCCGGTGCAGCGCAATGTGGAAAGCTATCTGTTTTTCGATCTGGACAACCCGTCGTCCATCGCCTCCTGCATCGGGCAGGCGCGGGAAAACGGCCGGGTCGTGCGCACGGCGCTGACAACGCAGGTCTGGGATGCGCTCAACACCGCCTATCAGGAACTCAAGGAACTGGCGCGCACCGAACGCTCGGATTTGCCGCTGAGCATGCTGACGGACTGGACGCTGCGCCACGGGGCGCAATTGCGCGGGGCCATCGACGCCACGCAATTGCGCAACGACAATTACGATTTTCTGCATCTGGGCTATTTCCTCGAACGGGCCGACAACACCGCGCGGCTGCTGGATGTGAAATACTTCGTCCTGCTGCCGCGGGTGGAATTCGTGGGCTCGGGGCTGGACAATTACCAGTGGACCACGCTTCTGCGAGCACTCTCGGCCCATCGCGCCTTTCACTGGGCCTATGGCGGCGAGGTGACGGCGGCAAAGATCGCCCATTTCCTGATCCTGAACCCGCAATGCCCGCGCAGCCTGCTCACCTGCATCGCCGGCATGTCCGACCATCTCGACCGGCTTGCGCGCGGCTATCAGCGTTCCACCAATGTCCAGAGCCGGGCACGGGCGATTCTGGGCGAATTGTCGGAGCTTTCGGTCGATGACATCTTTGACGAGGGGATGCACGAATTCCTGACGCGGTTCATCGGCGATGTCGGCGGGCTCGCAGGCCTGGTGAATGACATCTATCTCAGCGGGGACATGCGATGATCCTGACGGTGCACCATTCCACGCGCTACGTCTACGACCAGCCGGTGCGCGGCGTCGTCCAGAGCCACCGGCTGACGCCCTCGCTGTTTGACGGCCAGCGGCTGATCGACTGGCGGGTGCTTGTGTCGGATGGCACCGCCGGGGGGGCCTTTCGCGATGGTGCGGGCGACTGGGTGGCGAGCCACTCGGCCCATGGCCCGCTCTCGGAGATCACCGTCACCGTGGAGGGGCAGGTGGAAACTGTCGATCTGACCGGCGTTCTGCGCGGCCATCGCGAGCGGGTGCCGCCCGAGGCCTATCTGCGCGAGACGCTGCCCACACGGCCCGATGTGGCGCTGATCGAACTGGGGCGGGAGGCGCTGGCCGATGCCGGCCGCGCCGATGCGCTGGAACGCGCGCATCTTCTGTCGGTCGCCGTGGGTCAGGCCATCGCCTACCGCCCCGGCGCCACCCATGCCCATACCACCGCGGCCGAGGCGCTCGGCCTTGGCGAGGGCGTCTGTCAGGACCATGCCCACGCGCTCTGCGCCGTGGCGCGCGCGCAGGACATGCCCGCGCGTTACGTCTCGGGGTATCTGCACGCCACCGAAGACGGTACGCCGCACGAGGCCGCCCATGCATGGGCCGAGATCTGGGTGCCGGGGCTGGGCTGGGTCGGCTTCGACGCCTCCAACGGCTGCTGCCCCGATGACCGCTACATCCGGCTCGGCTCCGGCCATGACGCGCGCGCCGCCGCCCCGATCCGCGGCATCGCCCGGGGGCAGGGCAGGGAAAGCCTCGACGTCACCGTTGCGGTGGAGGCGGCGCAGCAGTAACGAAGGCCGGAATGCGAGGCCCGGGCGGGCGGCCATGATCCCGCCACGGGCAACGCGATCCACCATGTCCGGAATACGGAAGAGGGTTGCAGCGTGACCTATTGTGTTGGCTTGTTGCTGAAGGCGGGAATGGTGCTGTTGTCGGACACGCGCACCAATGCGGGCGTCGACAATATCGCGACCTATCGCAAGATGTTCGTTTTCGAGGAACCGGGCGAGCGGGTGATCACGATCCTCGCCGCGGGCAGCCTTTCGGTCACCCAGACAACCATCGCGCGGCTGCAGGAGGCCTGTTCCGACAATCCCGACGCCGACGCCACCACCTGCATCATGAAGGCGCCGACGATGCTGCAGGTGGCCGAGATCGTGGGCCGCACCCTTTCGCAGGTCACCGGCGAGGTGGCCGACAAGCTGACCCGGATGAAGCAGGCGGCCAATGCCAGCCTGATCGTGGCCGGCCAGCGCCGGGGCGGGGGGATGCGGATGTTCCTGATCTATCCCGAAGGCAATTTCATCGAGGCCACCGAGGACACGCCCTTTCTGCAGATCGGCGAGCACAAGTATGGCAAGCCGATCCTCGACCGGGTTGTGACGCCCGACACCTCGCTTGCCGAGGCGCAGAAGGCGGTGCTGCTGTCGATGGATTCGACCCTGCGCTCCAACCTGTCGGTGGGCATGCCGCTCGATCTGGCGGTGATCGAAGAAGGCGCCTGCCGGGTCGGCCCGTCGCGCCGGATCGAGGCCGGGGATCCCGATTTCGCCGCGATGTCGGAGGCATGGTCCAACGCCCTGCGGGCGGCTTTTCGCAACATCGGCATCTGACGCCGCGCGGGCTTTGGTGAAAACCGCACGCGCGCGATGCGATCACTGTGCGAAACGCAGCAAAAAAGACCGCGGGCGCCTGCAGGGCGGCCCGCGGCCAGCTTGTCTTGCCGTGACGCGCGCTCAGGCGGCGCGCGACATCAGCACCTCGTCGACCTGCTTCTGGGCGCCGGCCTCGTCGGTGCCGCTCACCGCGGCGACCTCGCGCGTCAGGCGTTCCAGCGCGGCCTCGTAAAGCTGCCGCTCGGAATAGCTCTGTTCGCGCTGTTCGTCGGTGCGGTGCAAATCGCGCACCACTTCGGCGATCGACAGCAGGTCGCCCGAATTGATCTTCTGTTCGTATTCCTGCGCGCGGCGCGACCACATCGCCCGCTTGACCCGCGCACGCCCCTTGAGCGTGTCGAGCGCGCGCGTCACCACATCGGGCGTCGAGAGCGAGCGCATCCCGATCTCGGTCGCCTTGTGCGTCGGCACGCGAAGCGTCATCTTGTCCTTCTCGAAGGAGATGACGAAGAGCTCGAGCTTCAGGCCCGCGATCTCCTGCTCCTCGATCGAGATGATGCGGCCCACCCCATGGGCCGGATAGACGACGAATTCGTTCGGGCGGAATTCGGCTTTCTTGGTTTTTGTCATTCGTTGGCTTCCTCACAGGCACCCGGGACAGCGCCGAAAAAGACCCGAACCCGCAGGCTACCTGCCGGCGAGACGGGTCATGATCCGGTGACTGGGCATCACAACAGGCGAGCAGTCCTGCCGATGTCAAACGCTTCCCAACTTATCGTGCAGGCACCATAACACGAATCGCGCACGAATCAAAGCGCGGGCCCGGTAGGGCGCCGCAGCGTCACCGCCCGGCCCGGCGCCGCGGCAGCTATCGGGGCAGGATATCGGGGCAGAATATCGGGGCAGGGAGCCCTCAGCCGCCCTCGCCCGGCGCTTCGGAGAAATACTTGTCCATCTTGCCGTCCTCGCCGTCACGATCCTCGGCTTCGGGCAGCGGGTCTTTCTTGGTGATGATCACCGGCCATTTCAGCGAATACTTGCGGTTGAAATCCACCCAGCGGTCCATGTCGGGTTCGGTATCCGGGCGGATCGCATCGGCGGGGCATTCCGGTTCGCAGACGCCGCAATCGATGCATTCGTCGGGATGGATGACGAGCATGTTCTCGCCTTCGTAAAAGCAATCCACCGGGCAGACTTCGACGCAATCGGTGTATTTGCAGGCGATGCAATTCTCGGTCACCACATAGGTCATGCTGGCACTCCGTTCTTTCGAGCCGCAGGCGACCTAATCCGGCTGGCCGGATCAATCAAGGTGCTGGCGGCGTGTTTGCGCAAGCCTGCGGCGTTCTTTCCCGCTGGGGCGGCCGCCCGGCTCGGGGCGCGGGGCGCCGGGGTCGCGCGGCGCCTCCGGCTCCGACAGATCGCTGTAGAGCATCTGCGCCTCGGGCGCCGGGCCGCGGCGCTGGCCCGTGGCCAGAATGCGCAGCACCAGCACCCGGGCGCCGCGGGCATAGGTGAGCGTGTCGCCCGGCCCCACCGCCTGGGCCGGTTTCGTGGTTCTTGTGCCGTTCAGGCGCAGGCGGCCATCGGCGATCTCGCGCGCGGCAAGGCTGCGCGTCTTGCACAGCCGCGCGAACCAGAGCCATCGGTCGAGGCGGATCGTCTGGCGGGGCGCGTCGGTCAAGTCATTTCTTGTCGCGCAGGCCCATGAGGGCGGCGGCGAAGGGGTTGTCCGGGTCGATCCGGTCCTTCTTGCGCTCGGGGCTGGCGGAATAGCTGCGCTGGCCCTTGTCGGCGCCGTCACGCGGCCCGCTGCCCGGGCGGCGTGGCTTGCCGCCGGGCTTTCCGCCCTGTTTTCCGTCCTGTTTTCCGCCCTGTTTTCCGCCCCTGGCGTCGGCCCCGCCGCCCTGACGGACG